>DASTLM010000001.1:0-13726 GCA_035714945.1 Dehalococcoidia bacterium
CGCATTCTACGAATCATACATGGGCATCCCCAAGCCCTACCAGAAGCCCTATCCTCCCATGTTGTTGCCCGTGGATAGTCAGGCGAGCTTCGTGCCCATGGGCCAGAAGGGCTATCGAATCGCTGTTGGAGCAGGAAGCTCCCCCCATAACCTGAGGGGGCACTCGGTTCTGAGGGAAGACATCAAGAGTTACCGGAAGGCCTGGATGGACGCGGGGCATCCGGGAGACCCGACCACGGTGGTCCGCGTTCCCACCCTGGTGGCCGACACCAAGGCGAAGGCCGACCGACGGGCTGAGGACCTGATGAAGCTCGCCCGGCGGTACTACTCCGGAAGGCAGGGGATCGGAAGCACCGACGCGGGGTCGGCCAGCCCCGATACGACCGAGGAAGTCAACCTGTTTGGGACACCGGAAGAAGTGGTCGACAAGATCCATATGTTCCGGGAGGCTTTCAGCACTGACGAGATCATGTTCGAGTGCAACTGGACGTCATCGGTCCCTCGCGAAGTGGTGATGGATACCATTCGGTGCATCAGCGACAAGGTGATTCCCGCGTTCAAGTAACGCCGGGGGCTGGTCAAGCTGTAAATGTCCCGGGATTAAGCATCCGGCTCGAGGGCAAGCCTCCATTGTGCTGTGTCGGCGGCGGAATATGGTAGCATCGCCTCCCTTTTGGGTTGATCAGGGAAGGAAAGTTGATTTGAGAGGAGGTATTTGCGATGGGGAAGGACTGTAGTATCTGCGTAGGGGCAGTAGGCTTTGGTGGCGGGGTCTGGCACAGCCCCGATGGGGGAGACACCTGGAACCGGATCAGGGATCCCTTCCCTTTGGGAAGCCAGGTTAGGGGCATGGCCGTCTACCCCGATGACCCCAGCCGCCTCCTGGCCGGCTCGGACCAGGGTATCTATCGCAGCGGAGACGCTGGGGCCACCTGGAAAAAGATGTGGTCGCCCATGGATGGCATGCCGATCTGGTCTATCGCCATCGACCCGATGGACACCCAGACCATCTTTGTTGGGGTCAAGCCGGCGGCCCTTTTCCGCTCCCGGGACGGTGGCGTCAGTTGGGCCAAGCTATCGGTACAGATGGCCCAGGAGTGTCACATTGGTCCTCCAATGGTAACCATGCTGATGGTTGACCCCCAGGACCACCGCACCGTCTGGGCCGGAGTTGAGGTGGATGGTGTCTACCGCAGCCTGGACGGAGGGGATACCTGGACCCATGTCGACGGTGGCGTGCACCCTGACATTCACGGCATGGCAATCAGCCTCGGCGAGCCCAAGAAGGTCCTGGCGAGTACCCCTCGGGAGATCTTCGCCACCAGTGACATGGGCGAGAGCTGGCAGTCGGTGGTTACAACCGATCGCTTTCCCCTACCGTACAGCCGGGGCATCGCCATCAAGCCGGACGATCCCAGCGTTATCTTTTCGGCCATCGGTGACCGGGCCATTGGCAGCACCGGAGCCATCCAGCGTTCCACTGACGGTGGTAAGACCTGGGAAACCCGGCCTCTGCCGGTGGAGCCCAATTCCAACATCTGGTCGTTTGCCACCCACCGGGCGGACCCTGAATTTGTCCTGGCCGCCAGTCTCCTGGGCGAGGTCTACTTGAGCAATGATACCGGTGACTCATGGCAGAAGTTGAGGCGAGAATTCAGCGAGGTAGGGGCCCTGGCGTGGGTCCCCAACTAATAATTGCCGGTTGTCCCGGCAGGCAGGTTCAACCGATACTGAGACCCCGGTTTTAGAGACCGGGGTTTCTGGTTGTCCAGCCCGGGTGCCCAAGGAATGTCCAGGTTTTGGCAACCCTCCATCTAATATTACAACGACGGCTTGTAGGTTCGAATATCTGCGCTGTGCTCAGGAGTCCACTATAATTGGACCGGTTCAACAGCCACTTGAGACACATCGATCACCCGAATTCTTTACTCGTCGTTGTAATACTAGTCCCGCACCTCCTGCCGGCAAGCCAGAGCTTTTGAGACTATGCGACGCAGGTCGTCAAGGGGAAAGGGCTTGGTGAGAAAATAATCGCAGCCCGCCTCCAGGGCCGCTAGTTTGTAATTGACGGAACTCATGAGAATAAACGGGACATTGGCCATTCCGGTGGTGTCTGACCTTAGTGTCTTGAACAAGCAAATGCCGCTAATTCCCGGCATGTCGACGTCGGAGATGATTAGATCCGGGCGAATGCTGCGGATCAATTTCAGAGCACTGGTCCCGTCTGTGGCAGTGCTAACTACAAAACCGGCGGCGCCCAGGACAATTTTAACCAGATTAGCGATTGGCTCATAGTCATCGCAGACCAACGCATGGACCATGGATCAACACCTCAACCTCACTAATACTTTCTTAAACCTGCCCTTGTCCAACCCATTTTACACTAATTATACACAATCAACAGATAAATTTTCGGTAACGGCTGGCGAATGCCAGAGATATTTCACAAATTCGCATATATTGCGCCGCGGCAGCCTTTTATTTGGCTACTCCAGAAGTCCGACCAGGTCCCTTTCCAGGGACCGGCTTCAGAAGCTGGACTATGACTACCGGCTGGCTCTGGCGCACCGCGAATACCGCCGCTTGAGGGGATCGCCCTCGGGCAGCATAACCAGTTACCCTCCTGCGGCCAGGGCCCCTCGGGAGCATTAAATGGCCTTATCCGGTGGAGTTAATTCGGGGACAACAGTTCCACGGGACTGCTATAATTCACGCGAGTCAGACCAGGCGTCAGCGAGTTGATGACCGGTCGACCCTGGGCAACCGGGTAAAGTAGAAATTCCTGGGTCAAGTGTGCTGTGATACAATTGCGAAACCTGATTTTTGGCAAGGTCCAAATTCTCTACCGAATAGTAGCCGCTCTTAATGAGATTAGCTGACGCCCCGATCAAGCGAATGTTAAATGGGAGAATGTCCCAGGAACATTCGCTCTTCTGGTGGCTGCGGGGTTACCCGGATTCAATTCAGGACGTTCAGTCCGCGGGATATGATCGCCCCGGCCTGACCTATTTAGTTGCGCCGGATCAGATTGCGCTGGCAAGCTTCAAGTTGATTGAATCTGAGGTGCGCCTGGCGCTCCGGCGGACATCGCCGGCTGGCTCCATGATGCCGGGCAGGGTTGGTTCGATTGGCAACCTGCGCCAGCGGCGGGCTACTGGGGGGCTGTTGGGACGGTTTGCGCTGGTCAGGCTGGCCCGATGAGGCGAACGCTGTTTCATCGCCCGGTAAAGCAAAGTACGGGCGAACCGCCGGTGGAACAGGTCCGCGAAGTGACGGTAGTAGCGCACCGAGGCGGCAGGTTTGATGCACCGAACACTCTCATCGGCATCAAGAAGGCGATCAATTACGCCCAGCTCAATCCAGACATCCGCTTCATGATCGAAGTTGATGTCCAACAATGCAAGCCGGTGGTGCCCGGTGCGCCGGGACAACTGGTGGTGATCCACGACAGCAGCGTCAACCTCACGACCACCGCGCGGGGCAAGGTTTCCAGATTTACCCTGGATGAACTCAAATCGTTGACGATCAAACCGCCTAAAGAGGTGGTGCCGCTGGGTTTCCTTGAGTCTAACGAGAAGTCGGAAACCTGGTTGTTCCCCACGCCGGAAGCAGACCGCCGGATTCCGTCGCTCCAGGAAGTGCTGGACCTGGTGGATGCAGCCAACGATTACCGCCATGCCAGGGTGATACCCCTGATCGGCATTGGCATAGACTTTACGCATGTTGCCAGCCGGATGGGACGATTCAAAGATCACGTCGGCCATCCCTTTCTGGAAAAGGTTAACTCGGGGAGTCAGCTGCACAAGGTGTCAGCCCCGGAGCCGCTGCTGAACCAGCTGGCCCAGGAGATCTGCATGAGAAAAGGCAGAACGCCGATTCAACTGATCTCCCAGGGAGTCCATGGCAGCCGCCACCTGGGGATGTTGATCCGGTTGATCGAAGGGTCTGCACCCAACTTGAGCATTGCGGTCCAGGCGTCGACCTCGTTGTTCCCCGCCGACAGCAGGGATGTGAAGTCGGCAATGGCGCTGGATGAAGCCAAACTCGGCCTTCTGGTCAGCGAAGGCAGGTTCACCATCAATTACAACCACCGGTGGGACCGATTAGCAACCTATTTGCAGCGTTTGACCGGGTCCTACTACGTAAACCCCTTTTGCCTGGTTTCAGACCGCTTTGCGGTGTCCAACCGCGAGGCTATGAGGCAGGCCCAGGAGGATGGATTCCTGACCGGTTTCTGGACCGTTAACTGCCCTGACGCAATCCGAGACGTGATATTGTGGGGAGCCAACATGGTGACCACGGATTATCCACCTCGGGTGGCCGCTTTCATCCGGGATTATGGGCCGGCCCAAGGCCATGAGGAGACCAATCGATGGCGGCCAGCCGCTCCAGCCGCTGTTGGCAGCGCGCCGGCCCGGCCAGTCCCGTCAGGGCGGTCTAATCGGCAGCCGACCAAGGGTGAACCGTCCATCAACGAGGAAGGGGCGTTGCGAGGTGCCTGAGTACTCCGCCCTGGCCCGGTTCAGTACCCCTTTTGAGGGGCTGTTCAAAAGGGTCACTGAACAGCTTCCAACGCAGCCAACCGGGGAATCACCGGATGTGGCTGCGTCCAACGCTGGCAATAGGTGGGAATCTCCCCGGAAAATTGCCATCGTCAGTGATGCCGGTTATCCCCAGGTCAATGGCGTGGTTCGGACTCTCCAGATGGTGTCGGGTCACTTGACCCGCTCCGGTCATGAAGTCACCATGATAACACCGGACCAGTTCCGCACCGTTTCCTGTCCCACCTATCCCGAGATACGCCTGGCGCTGAACGCCTGGCCCAGAGTGGGCCAGCTACTGAAAGATCAGCGGCCCGACTCCATCTTCATCGCTACCGAAGGCCCGCTGGGACTGGCGGCCCGGCAATATTGCCGCTCCAACGGGTTAGGGTTCACCACCAGTTACAGCACCAGATTTCCCGAATACCTCAGATTGAGAGTCCCCATCCCCAAAGAGTGGAGCTACAAATTTTTCCGGTGGTTTCACACCGCCGCTGATGCAGTAATGGTGCCAACTGATTCCTTGCGCCGGGACTTGGCAAATAAAGGAATCCGCAACACTGCCCTGTGGAGTCTGGGGGTGGACACGGAACTTTTCAAACCCTCCGCCACTGACTGCTTCCGGGGATTGCCCCGACCAGTCCTGGTCTATGTGGGGCGCGTAGCCATCGAAAAGAATCTAGAGGCTTTCCTGTCTCTACAAATTGAAGGGGCTAAAGTGGTGGTGGGAGAAGGTCCGGCCCGGGCCCAACTGGAGAAGATGTTCCCGGCAGCCGTGTTCGTTGGCGAGAAGCACGGCCAAGAGCTGGCCGACCATTACGCCGCCGGTGACGTGTTCGTTTTTCCCAGCAAGACCGATACCTTTGGGCTGGTGTTGCTGGAATCCCTGGCGTGTGGCACCCCGGTGGCCGCCTTTCCGGTGACCGGCCCCCTGGACGTGGTTACCAGCTCCAGGGTTGGTGCCCTGGACCAGGACCTGGAGCGTGCCGTGACCCGGGCCCTGACGTTGGACCGGCGAGATTGCCGGGAGTTCGCCCGGCAATATTCCTGGGAAAGTTGCGCCGGCGTGTTGTCCCAACACCTGGGGAATAACCGTCCGGTGTGGAGCGCCCGGGCATCATCAAAAGGGTCGAGGTAATTGTCGGGCGGCACCGCAACCCAATCCCGCGTCAGCAAGCCCCCCCGGGACAGTGCGGGAATAAAACTTTGACTCTGGGCAAGCGTCGCGCTGACGGTCCCGGTTTCCCCGGTAAATCAGGCTTCTCAGGCTTCTATTGACCATGGTCTGACCATGGTCTGCAACAATCATGGCTCCGTCCTCGACCCAGTAGGGTGTTCACCTGTCGTTCCGCGAAGTTATTGTGCAGGTGGAGTAATCCGAGGAGCAAGGTCCGCATCAAAAGTCCGCATCAAAGGTAACGCACTCGTTTGATCTGGGAAATCCCGGCTTGAATGCCGAATCACTTTTCGGGAACAATATTGGGATTGATCTGGAACCTAAACGGTGCCATCCAGTTGTATTCATCCAGCCATGGGGTGTTTAGAATTTTGCGCTAGGATCAGGGTCGAACCATTAACAAATTACGCTGGCACAGTCTTCCGCATTATATATTGTTACACCATGCTTAATGTAGTTTACCTACATGAAGTTGAGATTAAGACATGGTTAAGATTGGCTTAAGTTTGGTCCCCCGGTTGGTCAAAATGTTGAGCCAGCGGTAATTGCCCCGCTAACCCCAGCGTAGGCACTACTACTTGATCAGCATAAATCGCGGTTAGCATAACTGAGGAGGTCCACGGAAATAATGCGTTGGATTGTTGAATCGAGTCTGCAGTTCCAGGCCATCGTCGTAATTATTGCCATTGGCTTGATCGTATATGGTGTCACTCAGTTGAACCAGTTGCCGATGGACCTGCTCCCCGAGTTTACTCCCACCACGGTCCGAGTCCAGACCGAGGCCCTGGGGCTTTCCGCGGCGGAAGTGGAACAGTTTATCACCGCTCCAATGGAGCAGGACCTGCTGAACGGGGTGGCGTTCCTTCAGGACATACGCTCCGAGTCGGTATCGGGGCTGTCCAATATCGACCTGATTTTTGAGCCGGGGACCGATTTATTTGTGGCCCGCCAGGTGGTGCAGGAGCGGCTGACTCAGTCCCATGCTTTGCCCAACGTTTCCAAGCCACCCCAGATGATTCAGCCGGTCTCTTCCACCGGACGGGTCATGATGGTTAGCCTATCCTCGGATGAGGTGTCGATGATCGACATGTCGGTCCTGGCCCGCTGGACCATCAAGCCCCGCTTGATCGGCGTGCCCGGGGTGGCCAATGTTTCCATCTGGGGCATGCGCGATCAGCAGTTACAGGTATTGGTCGACCCGGCGGAACTGCACCGCAACAATGTTTCGTTGCTCCAGTTAATGGAGACCACCGCCAACGCCCTGTGGACCTCGCCCCTGGCCTTTGTGGAGGCGTCCACACCAGGCACCGGCGGCTGGATTGAGACCTCCAGTCAGAGGCTGCAGATCCAGCATGAGCAGCCGATCAATTCCCCCGAAGAATTGGCCCGAGTGGTTATTGAGCGGAGAGGCGACCAGGCCCTGCTCATTGGGGATGTGGCCCAAGTAATCGAAAACCACCAGCCGCTGATTGGTGACGCCACGGTAAACGACAGTCAGGGACTGTTGGTCGTGATCGAGAAATTCCCCTGGGCCAATACCTTGGACGTGACCGAAGCGTTGGATGACGCCCTGGCTGAGTTGAAACCCGGCCTGTCCGGCATTGAGGTGGACTCAACGGTATTTCGCCCGGCTAACTTCATCGAATTGTCCAACGACAATCTCGGCCGGGGTCTGCTCATCGGCGCCGTCCTGGTGATTCTGACCCTGTTAGTCTTTGTGTTCAACTGGCGGGTGACATTGATCAGCATCGTAGCCATCCCGATGGCCCTCCTGGTGGCGGGATTCGTAACCAACCTCACCAGTGGCTCGGTCAACGCGGTGATGTTGGCCGGGTTGGCGGCGGCGCTGCTGATCGTCATTGACGCCGCGGTGATTGACGTCGACAACATCGCCAGACGCCTGGGTCAGCATGCCCAGAGAAACAACGGCGAGTCACCGATGGCCATTCTATTGGCTGCCTCCGCCGAAATGCGTAACCCGATGACCTTCGTTATATTGATTCTGCTGCTGGCATTACTGCCAGTCGTCTTCCTGGGCGGCGTATCCGGGTCTTTTTTCCAACCTCTAGTCTTCTCTTATGCCCTGGGGGTTTTGTCTGCCCTGCTGGTAGCGCTGACGCTGACCCCGGTCCTGAGTTGGGTCTTATTGGCCAAAGGGCCGCGGGAGCACCAGGATTCTCCCGTGGTGCGGGTGCTCCAGGGCGTTTACCGCGGGATTCTTTCGGGATTCGTCAACCAGAAGGTGATTGCATTGGCAATCGCCGTGGTCCTGGTAGTGGTGGCGGTTGTGGTGGTGCCCCTTCTGCGGCAAGACTCGCTGGTCCCTTCAATTAATGAGCCTGGCCTGTTGCTGCGGTGGAACGCTCCTCCAGGGACCTCGCTACCGGAGATGCAGCGGATCACTTCGGAGATCAGCCGCAGTCTGCGAGCGTTGCCCGGGGTTGATAACGTGGGGGCTCATGTGGGCCGCTCCATCACCGGAGACCAGGTGGTCGGGATAAATTCCGGTCAGATCTGGGTTGAGGTTGCCCCGGGGGCCAATTACCAGGCAACTGTGGAGTCGGTCCGGCAGGTGACCGCAGAATACCCGGGCCTGTTCCGAGGAATTGAGACCTACTCTGAGGAAAGAATCCAGGATGCTCTCAAGGGGCCGACGGAACCCATTACCGTGCGCATATACGGCGCGGAACTGGAGGTGATGCAGTCCCAGGCCGAGGTGGTCCAGCAAGCCCTGTCCGGAATTCAGGGACTTACCGACCTCCGAATCATGCAGCCAATTGTGGAACCTACCGTGGAGATCCGGGTGGACCTGGATGCCGCCGACCGTTTCGGCATCAAGCCCGGTGATGTGCGCCGGGCCTCATCGGTATTGCTGTCGGGCCTGATCGTGGGCAACCTGTTTGAAGGGCAGAAGGTGTTCGACGTGGTGGTCTGGGGCACTCCGGAGACCCGTCAGGACGTGGACAGTATCCGCCAGCTGCTCATTGACACGCCGGACGGCGGCCAGGTGCCGCTGGGCCAGGTGGCCGACGTTAGCGTAGTGGACCATCCGATATCCATCGAACGCGAATCGAGTTCACGCTTTATTGACCTGGCTGGCGGCGTCAGCGGACGGGATCCCGCCTCCGTCGCCAAGGACGTGCAAAGCCGCCTGAGCGAACTTACCTATCCGTATGAGTATCACGCGGTGTTGCTGGGCAACCTCCAGGACCAGCAAAGCGTTAGGAACCGGACCATCGGCCTGGTAGTCGCTGCTGTGATCGGTATGGTATTGCTGCTGCAGGCTGCCTTTGGCAGTTGGCGGCGGGCCGTTCTCATGCTCCTGGCCCTGGTCGCCGCCCTTTCCGGTGGAATGGTTGGCGCGTGGCTCACCGGCGGCAACCTCTCGGTGGGCGTCTATGTTGGACTCCTGGGAGTGCTGGGAATCGCCGCCAGCCAGGGGGTGGTGATGTTCCGAAACCTCCAGCATCTGGAGCAGGAAGAGGGCGAAGCCTACGGTCCTGGCCTGGCCCTGCGGGGCGCTGGGGAGAGGTTCGGGCCAATCATTACCACGGCTATAGCCGGCGCCCTCTTCTTCGTGCCCTTCGTGGTCTCCGGCGGTGGCGTCCCGGGTTACGAAATGATTTTTCCCCTGGCGATAGTCGTCCTGGGTGGGCTGCTGACGTCGACATTGACCAATCTGTTCCTGGTGCCCGTCATCTACCTGCTCTCCGGTCCCAGTCCAGCGCGGCAGCCATTGGAACAGGAGCTGCCGGTTGGCCAGCCGGTGGCCAGCCATTAAGACCCCCTGGGGGCTTTCTGGCTAGGGGATAATGTTTCACAAATCTTCATGAGAGAAGTTAATGACAGAAGATAAGTTGCGTAACAGTAATGAGTTAATGTTGATTCTGGCAATGGGCTTTGCCTGCATGATGCTCTGGGGTTGCAGTACGCCGAAAGCGAACGCCCAGGCGAAACCCAAACCAGCGACTTCAGAGGAGATTGACCAGGACCGTCAAATCTTGAGATTGACGGACCGGGCCGCGGAACGGCTCCAGGTCCAGACCGCCCCGGTGCTGGCCGGGGAGGGCACCCGCACGGTGATTCCCTTTGATGCGGTGGTGTACTGGCCGGATGGGAGCTCCTGGGTCTACGTCATGACTGCCGACTTGGAGTACGTCCGACAACCCATAATTGTTGAGGCGGTCGATGGTGATACCGCCGTCCTGTCTGACGGCCCGCCGGCGGGGGCCCAGGTCGTGACCGTCGGGCAATCCGAGTTCTGGGGTTTTGAATCTGGGGTTGGAAGGTAAGGCCTCCGGGAGGTTCCTATGCGCTGGCTTGTTGGCAACAGCCTGAAATTCAGGTTCATTGTTGTGGCTATCGCCGCCGCGTTGATGTACTTTGGCACCGGACAGATCCGGGATCTGCCCGTCGACGTGTTCCCCGAGTTCGCCCCGCCGCGGGTTGAAGTCCAGACCATCGGTGTCGGTCTGACGGCTACCGATGTGGAGGCCCTGGTAACGGTGCCGCTGGAGGATGCGCTCAACGGCCTGGACGGGGTGACCACAATTCGCTCCAAGTCGGTCCCTGACCTGTCCTCCATCCTGGTGTTCTTCGAGACCGGGACCGACGTCATGCACGCCCGGCAACTGGTCTCGGAGAGGTTGGAAACGGTAACCCAAACCCTGCCCACCTGGGTGTCGCCACCCTTCATGATCCAGCCCCTGTCCTCGACCAGCCGGGTGATGAAGATCGGGGTTTCGTCTAAAGAACGAAACACCATGGGATTGTCCATGACCGCCTACTGGAAGATCCGGGCCAGGCTGCTGCGCGTTCCTGGTGTGGCCAACGTCCCCATCTGGGGCGAGCGGCTTCAGATGTTGGTGGTTCGAGTTGACCCGGAAAGAATGACGGAAAACCAGGTATCGCTGAACCGGGTCATGTCGGTTTCCGCCGATGCCCTGGATTCCGGACTGCTCCATTTCACTGAAGGCGGGGCTGTGATGGGAACCGGAGGCTTCGTAGATACCTCGGATCGACAGAGGCTTAATATCCGGCATGTTTTGCCGATTATCTCGCCGGAAGACCTGGGCAAGGTTGTTATTTCAGAAGAGAGCGGCCAGATTCTGCGCCTGAACGATGTTGCAGATGTGGTGGAAGACCATCAGCCGCTAATTGGCGATGCCGTGATCAACGACGGCGAGGGTCTGCTGCTGATCGTTGAAAAATTCCCTTGGGCCAACACCCTGGACGTTACTCGCGGTGTTGAAGCAGCCATCGCCGAGTTGCAGCCGGGGCTTCCCGGCGTGGAGATCGATACCGCGATATTCCGGCCGGCCACATTTATCGAGCTGTCCATCGAGAACCTGACCAGAGCGCTGTTTATCGGCGCGATTCTGGTCATCGTGGTGCTACTGCTCTTCCTGTTCGAGTGGCGGGTGGCGCTGATTACCGTGGTTGCCATCCCCCTCTCACTGATGGGTGCTGGGATGATTCTGTACCTGATGGGTGCATCCATCAATACCATGGTGCTGGCCGGGTTTGTAATCGCGCTGGGAGCGGTGGTCGACGACGCCATTATCGACGTCGAAAACATTATGCGGCGCCTGAGGCAAAACCGGCTGGAGGGCACCCAGAAATCCATCGCCGCGATTATTCTGGATGCCTCCATGGAGGTCCGGAGCGCCATTCTCTTCGCTACCCTGATCATAGTGGCGGCGTTGATTCCGGTCTTCTTCCTGGAAGGGCTTTCCGGCGCGTTTTTCCGGCCTCTGGCCCTTTCCTATTCCCTGTCGGTACTGGCCTCCATGGTGGTGGCGCTGACGGTCACCCCGGCGCTGAGCCTGATCCTGCTGCGCAACGCGCCCCTGGCGCGCCGGGAATCTCCGGTCACCCGGTGGTTGCAGACCGGCTACAATGTCCTGCTCAGTCGAATTATACGAAATCCCCTCTTTGCCTACGGGACCGTCGGCATCATTGTAATAGGGGCCATCGCGGTAACCCCCTTCCTGGGACAGTCGCTGCTGCCTTCCTTCAAGGAGCGGGACTTTCTGATGCACTGGGTAACCAGGCCCGGCACCTCTCACCCGGAAATGCAGCGAATTACCACCCAGGCCAGCCGGGAACTGCGAGCTATTCCCGGCGTGCGGAATTTTGGTGCCCACATTGGGCAGGCCTTCTTGATGGACGAGGTGGTGGGTGTAAACTTTGGGGAGAACTGGATCAGTATTTCGCCGGACGTGGCCTACGATGCGACCCACGACGCCATTCAGGAGACGGTTGACGGTTATCCCGGGTTGAGGAGGGACGTACAGACCTATCTTAAAGAGCGAATCAAGGAGGTTCTGACCGGTTCCAGTGATTCCGTCGTGGTCCGCATCTATGGGTCGGACCTGGAAACGCTGCGGTCCAAGGCTGCAGATGTGCAAGAGGCCCTTCAGGACGTTGAGGGCCTCAGGGACCTCCACACGGAACTGCATGTAGAAATACCCCAGGTGAAAGTTGAGGTAGACCTGGAAGCCGCTCGGAGCCACGGTCTGAAACCCGGCGACGTCCGGCGGGCGGCGGCCACCTTGATGGCCGGAGAAGAAGTCGGGGACATCTACCGGGGCGGCCGGGCCTACGACGTATGGGTGTGGAGCACCCCCGAGACCCGCCAGAGCCTGACCAGTTTCCAGCAGTTGCTGATCGATACCCCGGATGGCGGTCAGGTCCAGCTTCAAGACGTGGCGGATGTAAGAATCGTCCCAGCTCCCAACGTGGTGGAACGCGAGAACGCTTCCCGCAAAATCGACGTTAGCGCTAACGTTAGCGGCCGGGACCTGGGTGCCGTGGTGCGTGACGTGGAAGACCGCCTGGATGAGGTTGATTTCCCATTGGGCTACCGGGCCGATCTGAAGGGTGAATTCGCCGAGCGACAGGCGGCACAGAACCGGCTGCTCCTGTTCGCCATGGGCGCGTTAGTCGTGATATTCATCCTGCTCCAGACTTCCTTCGGGAGTTGGCGCCTGGCGATTCTAATCTTCCTGACCCTGCCCATGGCCCTGGTTGGCGGACTGCTGGCGGCCCGTTTGGGCGGCGGGATTATCTCGCTGGGTTCCCTGGTCGGGTTCCTGACGATATTGGGGATTGCTGCCCGCAACGGGATCATGATGATCAATCATTTCCAGCACCTGGAACAGCGGGAAGGCGAGCCCTTCGGGCCGGCCCTGGTGCTGAGAGGGGCGCGGGAGCGCCTGGCGCCGATCCTGATGACCGCGACAACCACCGGCCTGGCCCTGTTGCCGCTGGTGGTGGCTGGGGATTTGCCGGGTCACGAAATTGAGCATCCGATGGCCGTGGTGATTCTGGGTGGACTGGTTACATCTACGTTGCTCAACCTGTTGGTAGTGCCTTCGCTGTACCTAAGGTTTGCCGGGGGTCGGAGTCCCGCCACCGGCCAGGCCATCGCCAGTCCCGCTTAACAGCTTGATGCTAGCTTGATGCAGTTGGGATAAAATCCTTCAGGGACACCAATGGACCGGCAATCTAAATGACTCAATCCTGGAGGTTTCAGGTGTTCTATCGAGCAACATCCATCAGTCCCCGGTTTCTGGTCATTCTGGGTGTATCCCTGGTCACCCTTGCCATGATCGCCTGTGCGGGCCCACCCGCCGCCAGCAATGCTGTTGACTCGGGAAATACGCCGACAGCGACGTCCCCCACCAGCGAA
Organism: Dehalococcoidia bacterium; assembly: GCA_035714945.1. Lineage (GTDB taxonomy): Bacteria > Chloroflexota > Dehalococcoidia > Lucifugimonadales > UBA3495 > Casp-Chloro-G3. The sequence goes on from DASTLM010000001.1 coordinate 13,412, forward strand.
GCCGTTGCCCCGGGAGATACGCCGACGGCGACGTCCCCCACCAGCGAAGCCGCTGCCCCGGGAAATACGCCGACGGCGACGTCCTCCACCAGCGAAGCCGCTGCCCCGGGAGATACGCCGGAACCAACGTCCGCCACCGTACCAGAAGTACCTCTGGAAGATATTAGCTCTGCCAGTTTTTCCGATCCTACCAGCATCGACAACCGATGGTTTTCGCTTCAACCCGGGAGACAGGTGGTAATCGAAGGGAGTACCGTTGAAGATGGCGAATCCCTTCCGCACCGCATTGAATTCACGGTTACTGGCCTGATCAAG
>DASTLM010000002.1:0-2986 GCA_035714945.1 Dehalococcoidia bacterium
GCGTGGGCCGATTCCAGGGCGGGAATTATCCCTTCGCTGCGGGACAGCAAATGAAAGCCCTCCAGCGCCTGCCCATCGTTCACTGGAGTGTAGGTGGCCCGCCCGGCGTCCTTCAGGTAGCTGTGCTCCGGCCCCACTCCCGGATAATCCAGACCGGCGGAGATGCTATGGGTGCCCATCACCTGTCCGTTGGGGTCTTGCAGCAGGTAGGACATGGAACCGTGCAGCACTCCCGGCCTTCCGGCGGACAACGACGCCGAATGGTGACCGGTTTCAACGCCCTCGCCACCAGCCTCGACGCCCACCAGTTTTACCGCCGGGTCGTTGATGAACTCGTAGAAGGTGCCAATGGCGTTGCTGCCCCCGCCAACACAGGCGACCACGTAGTCCGGCAGGCGATCTTCCTGCTCCAGAATCTGTTGCCGGGCCTCCCGACCGATGATCGACTGGAAATCGCGCACCAGCATGGGGTAGGGGTGGGGCCCGACCACACTGCCGATGAGGTAGTGGGTAGTTTCCACGTTGGTCACCCAGTCCCGAATTGCCTCATTGATGGCGTCCTTCAACGTGCGAGTGCCCGATGCTACCGGTATTACCTCAGCCTCCAGAAGGCGCATTCGAAAGACGTTGAGCGACTGCCGCTGGATGTCCTGGGCGCCCATGTAGACCATGCACTGCAGGCCCAGCATGGCGCAAACGGTGGCGGTGGCGACACCGTGCTGACCGGCCCCGGTCTCGGCGATGATCCGCTGCTTGCCCATGTGTTTTGCCAGTAATGCCTGCCCCAAGGCGTTATTGATCTTGTGCGCGCCGGTGTGGGCCAGGTCTTCGCGCTTGAGGTAAATTTTGGCCCCGCCACTGTGGCGAGAGAGGTTTTCCGCGTGGTAAAGGGCGGTGGGGCGTCCGGCGTAGTGGTGCAGCAGTCTGCCCAGTTCTTTTTGGAAATCCGGATCGGATTTGACCTGCCGGTAAGCCTCCTCCAACTCCGACAGCGCGGCCATCAGCGTTTCCGGCACAAATTTGCCGCCATAATCGCCAAAACGCCCCCGGTCATCCGGCAGGGCTACCAGCTTGCTAGCCACCATTGATCGAAACCTCCCAATTATTCAGAACTCCAGGGCCCTGAGACCACGTACCCAAACTGATTACCCTCAATCAAGCCTGTCTCCTGCCCAGGCCTGGTGCACGATATGTCCCTCCCACCCTGGGAAAGGAGGTGCAACTTCTAACCATTCTCTGACGCCAGCACCGGTAATTCGCCCGCCAGCCTGGCATTCTCGACAAAGGCCCGAATTTTTTCCGGGTCTTTCACCCCGCTGGTCTCGACGCCGCTGGATACATCTACCCCCCAGGGACGAACTTTAGCGATGGCTTGAGCCACATTGTCGGGAGTAAGCCCACCGGCCAGCAAGAATTCGCTCCCCTGCTGGGACAACTGGGCGGCGATATCCCAGTCAAAGCGCTGGCCAGTGCCGCCGGGCCAGCCGTCCACCTGCCGGTCGAGAGTGACCAGATGCCCTGATTCCCTGAACCGCTGGATGTCAGCCAATAAGCCTGGGGCACCCGCAAAACCTGGGCCGGGCACGTGTAGCACTTTGATCACCCGTGCCTGCACCCGCTGGCAATAGTCCAGCGACTCTCGGCCGCACAACTGCACCAGGTCCAGTCGGCAACTCCTCACGACTTCGTTGACTGCTTCGCTTGACTGGTCGGCGAACAGCCCCACCATCTTCGGGACATTATCTCCCGGGAAATTACTTCCCAGGGCCCCTATCCTGGAGACCATCTCCCGGGCTGCGGCAACCTTCACCCGGCGGCGACGTCCTGGGACGAACACCAGACCGATGTAATCGGCGCCAGCCTCGGCAGCCACCAGGGCGTGCTCGGGCTGCTGTATCCCGCAAATTTTGACCCTGGTCATCGGCTTCGCGTGGGTATTAATTGTCCGGTCAACTCCCGGACCTTGGCGCCGATGTCCGGCGCGGTGATCAGGGCCTCCCCCACCAGGACCGCATCAACCCCCAGGTCGCCCAGCAAGCGCAGGTCTTCCCGCGTGCTGATACCGCTCTCGCTAACGATGATTCTGCCCCGAGGAATCAACGGCACCAGTCGCTCGGTCACTGCCAGGTCGGTGTTGAAGGTGCTCAAATCCCGATTGTTGATGCCAATTATCTCGGCACCGGCGTCCAGGGCAATTTGAAGCTCAATCCGGTCGTGCACCTCGACCAGGCATTGCATCCAGAATCGCTGCGCCAGGGCCATCAGTTCTTTCAACTGGGCGGCAGATAAAATCGCCACAATCAACAGCAGAGCGTCGGCGCCAATGGCCCGCGCTTCGTAGACCTGGTAAGGGTCGAAGATGAAGTCTTTCCGCAAAACCGGGGCGCGCTGGGAAACTCCCGACTGCTTGATCTGGACGATGTGGTCCAGCTCCCCTTCGAATCTAGGGTCGGTCAGGACCGAGATAGCGGCAGCCCCGTTGCGGGCGTAAGTGGCGGCGATGCGCACCGGATCGAAGTCAGGACAGAGCAGCCCCCGCGACGGAGAAGCCTTCTTGACTTCGGCGATTAGCTGCACACCTCTACCTGACAGCGCGCGGGAGAAGTTCAACGGCGTCTGCTGGGTCGCGATACGGTGGTCAAGGTGATTCAGGGATACCGCCTCCTTCTGGCGGGCCAGTTCTTGACGCTTGTCGGCAACGATACCGTCCAGTATGCTTGGCGTGGTCAAACCCCTACCTCCTGATCTTTGACCAGACTGGCAATCGAACCCAGGATGAACTCTCGTCCGCCTTGAATCTCGATCAATACCGGCTTACCCTCTCTGGTAAAGTGGGTGATGACCCCATCGACCTCTTCAGCGTAGTCGGATGGCTCATCGGAAAGCCGCATCAGAAGGATATTTACGTCCAGGACGTACTCAAGCTTCATAACTCTGCGCCCAATCTCCGGCTCAATTCTACCAGGGCATCCAGCTTGCCCAAGGC
>DASTLM010000003.1:0-3042 GCA_035714945.1 Dehalococcoidia bacterium
CGCAGGTCCAGGTACCACCAGTAGTCTTTCTCATCCATACCCGCCTGCTTCATGCGCTCCAGCAGGATATCCCGGCGCTCCTCTCGCTGGCTGCCGCCGATAATCTCGCCGATTCTGGGCACCAGGAGGTCCATTGCCCGCACCGTCTGGTCGTCGTCGTTGACCCGCATATAAAAGGCCTTGATCCCCTTGGGATAATCGGTGACTACCACCGGCTTGCCAATCTTCTTTTCGGTGATGTACCGCTCGTGCTCCGACTGCAAGTCCAGGCCCCACTCCACCGGAAACTCGAAATTCTCTCCGGAGTTTTTGAGGATGTCGATGGCCTCGGTGTAGGTCAGCCGCTCAAAGTTGGATTTTACGATTGCCTCCAACGTGGCGGTAGCGCTCTTATCGTACCACTGATTGAAGAACGCCAGGTCTTCCGGGCAGTTCTCCAGAACCTGGCCGAATACGTGCTTGAGGAAGTCCTCGGCCAGGTCCGCCAGGCCGTCCAGGTCGCAGAAAGCCACCTCCGGCTCCACCATCCAGAACTCGGCCAGGTGTCGCGAAGTGTTGGAGTTTTCAGCCCGGAAGGTCGGACCAAAGGTGTAAACATCGGACAGGGCCAGGGCGAAAATCTCCGCCTCGAGCTGGCCGCTGACGGTCAAAAAGGTCGGCTTGCCGAAGAAGTCTTCAGCGGCATCCACCGCGCCGTCTTTTTTCGGCAGGTCATGCAGGTCCAGGGTGGTTACCCGGAACATGGAACCGGCGCCCTCCGCATCGCTGGCGGTAATCATGGGCGTCTGAATGTACTGGAAACCCCGGGCCTGGAAGAAGCTGTGAATGGCGTAGGCGGTGGTGTTGCGCACCCGGGCGACGGCGCCAAAGGTGTTGGTGCGGGGCCGGAGATGGGCGTTTTCTCGAAGGAACTCCAGGGTGTGCCGTTTCTTTTGCAGCGGATAGGTTTCCGGGTCGGCCAGACCCAGCACTTCCAGTTTGGCGGCCTGGACCTCGTACTTCTGTCCCTTTCCCTGAGACTGGACCAGTTCTCCTTCGACGCTGATGCTGCACCCGGTGGTCAGCGTCTCGGCCAAGGGGTAATCGGGCAAGGATTCCTGTACCACCACTTGAAGGTCGCTGAGAGTAGACCCGTCACTGATCTGGATGAATGAGACCGCCCCAGAGGAGCGTCGGGTCTTGACCCAACCCTGGACCAGGACCTGGCCGCCCGCGCTGTCCCGGGCCAGTATTTCTTTGACTTTACTCCGACGCATAACATCACCTCCCGTTGATCGATTTTAGCATCGTGGCAATCCTGAGAACAGGGGCCAATTTTTACCATTCGTCGGTCAAGTACGTACTAGCGCTTGACGCTATTATCGCGTCACGTTATTATTAGGCGAGGTGATTAGAAGCTTCCGCAACCGTGACTCCCAACAAGTTTTCGAAAGATTGCGGCCCACCAGATTACCGCCCGACATTTTGCGGGCAGCCCAGCGCAAACTGGCAATCCTGCACGCCGCTGAAACTCTAGAAGACTTGAGTGTTCCTCCCGGAAATCGACTGGAGCTTTTATCTGGAACCCGTAGAGGTCAGCATAGCATCCGGATCAATGACCAGTGGAGGATTTGCTTCTTCTGGAGGTCCGGTGATGCATACCAGGTGGAGATTACCGACTATCACTAACTATTATTGGGAGCTTATCACCAGGAGACAATAGTGTCCTCAGACAAGCTAACGTCCATACACCCTGGGGAGATCCTGCTAGAGGAATATTTGAAGCCTCTGGGCATCACCCAATATCGCCTGGCCAAGGATATCGGCGTTCACCCACGCCGGATCAATGAAATCGTCCAGGGTAAGCGCGCTATCTCGGCAGATACAGCGTTAAGGCTGTCGCGTTACTTCGCCACATCCGAGCGATTCTGGCTAAACCTCCAGTCCCACTATGACCTGGAAGTGGAGAAGGACCATCTGGGAGACCGCCTGTCAAAAGAAGTGAGAGTGTTGGCCAGAGCGCGTTGAAGGTCAACGCAACTCTGCATGGATTACACCTACAGTTCCGGCCGTGCTTTGTGCCACTCCGTCGCCTGCTCGTAGGCATGGCCAATGCGCAACAGGGTTGCTTCAGCCAGAGGCGGGCCAATCAGTTGCAGGCCCACCGGCAGGCCCTGAGCGAATCCGCAGGGCACCGAGATGGCAGGCAGGCCAGCTATGTTGACCGGCAAAGTGCACACGTCGATCAGATACATCTGCACCGGGTCGCCGATTTTTTCTCCCTGAGGGAAGGCCACCACTGGCGAGGTTGGCGTGACCAGGGCATCCACTTCCTGGAAAACTCGCGCGAAATCTTCGCGGATCAGCGTACGCACTTGCTGCGCTTTCAAGTAGTAGGCGTCGTAGTAGCCTGAGGACAGGGCGTAGGTGCCCAGCATGATCCGTCGCTTGACCTCCATGCCAAACCCGTGCTGTCGGGTCTGTTCCATCGCCTCCAGCAGGTTGTCGGTGTCCTGGTAGGAGTAGCCGTACTTGACACCATCATAACGGGCCAGGTTGGCCGAACATTCCGATGGAGCGATGATGTAGTAACAGGCCAGCGCGTATCTGGTGGTGGGCAACGATACCGGGACCACCATGGCCCCCAGGGATTCCAGAACACCGATGGCTTTTGCCACCGCAGCGCGGACCCCAGTCTGCATCCCCTCAACATAATACTCCTCGGGCACACCCAGACGCAGCCCCCGGATGTTCCCGGTCAAGGCTTGGATGTAGTCCCCGGGCGGTTTGGGTAGGGAGGTTGAGTCTTTCGGGTCCTGCCCGGTAATGGCATTCAACACCAGGGCGCAGTCGGTGACATCCTGAGCAATCGGGCCTATCTGGTCCAGGGAAGACGCATAAGCCACCAACCCGTACCGGCTGACCAGACCGTAGGTGGGTTTGAGACCAACCACGCCGCAGAGGGACGAGGGCTGCCGAACGCTGCCGCCGGTGTCGGAACCGAGGGCGTAGGTAACCTCTCCCGACGCTACCGCAGCCGCTGCGCCGCCGCTGCTGCCGCCG
>DASTLM010000004.1:0-7911 GCA_035714945.1 Dehalococcoidia bacterium
TAAAGACCGGGAAAACCTGAGAAGGGGCCACTGCATCCAGCAAGCCCCGAATGTGCACGTCGCAGGGGATCTGCTCGAGGCCAAACAAACTCCGGGCATTATTCTGGCCTTTGGTTTCCTCCATGCTCCGCTGATGGGCCAAAAAGGAAGGGCTTTGGGTGAAAAACACCGAGAAGGCCCCCAGGGCGGCGTCTTCCAAGCGGTAATGACTATTCTGCCCGCTGCGCTGCTCGGGAAAGGCTTGAATCACCTGGCGAAACTCCTCCATCAGCCGGGGAAAACTTAAAGCCAGTGCTCCGTTGCCTTGAGGACGTCCCTCGGCTGGACCAAAGGGCTGTGCCATCACCCTACCTCACTGCCTGCATCTAGACTTCCCTTATTCTGCCAGATCACCTGCTCAGTTAAAACCTAGACTGGCCTGCCAAAATTAGAATTGCTGCCCCACCGTTCGCCTTCCCTCCGGCTATTGGTGCCCTTCGACGGCGGTTGAGCGTCCCCGAGGCCATTAACATCAGGCCCGGACCATTGAGCCCGAACCAACCTCGCGCCATCGCCAGAACTGCATGGTCACACTAAACCAGAGAAGCGACCCCGGGTCGCTTCTCTCAAGCCACTGGTTCGGTAAACCGCTGGTCCAGGCCGGGGTGGCGCATACGGACAATTATTGATGGAACAGGTTCAGCGCCGAGCCAACCCGGAACCACTCGAACTGAGAGTCACCGTAGGAATGCTTGAGATCCAGGGCCTCTGAGGTTCCATCAGCGTGCTTGATGATGCAGTGTACCGGCTTGCCCGGCACGATTTCATTCAACCCGACCAGGCTGATGCGGTCGTCCTCGCGAATCTTGTCATAGTCGGCCGGGTCAGGGAAGGTCAGGGCCAGGAGGCCCTGCTTCTTCAAGTTGCTCTCGTGGATGCGGGCAAAGGACCGCACAATGACTGCCGCCCCGCCCAAAAGTCTGGGAGACATGGCCGCATGTTCACGGCTGCTGCCCTCACCGTAGTTGGAGTCACCAATTACGCACCACTTGATGCCTTTGGTCTTATAGTCGCGGGCAATTCTGGAGAAGGCCACCCCGGATTCACCGGTGATCAGGTTCTTGCCCTTACCCGCTTCACCGGTGTAGGCGTTAATCGCGCCCATGAACATGTTATCGCTGAACTTATCCAGGTGTCCCCGGTAGCGCAGCCAGACTCCCGCTGGGGAGATGCTGTCGGTGGTGGTCTTGCCCTTGGCCTTGATCAGCACCGGCAGGTCAATAAAGTCATTGCCGTCCCAGGCGTCCCACGGCTTTAACAACTGGAGCCGCTCGCTGTTGGGGTTCACGGTGAGTTCAATAGCCACGCCGCTGGCCGGTGGCGCTTCATAGGATGACTTGCCCTGGGCAAAGTCCAGCTCGGGGACTTCCTGGGCCGGCCTGGGGGGTTCCAGCTTGAACTGGCTGCCGTCGGCGGCGGTCAAAGTATCGGTCAGCGGGTTAAAGGACAGCCGTCCCGCCAGGGCCATGGCGGTAACCATCTCCGGACTGCCAATCAGGTTCATGGTCGAAGCCTCGCCGTCATTTCGGGCCGGGAAGTTACGGTTATAGGAAGTGAGGATGGTATTCGCCTTCCCCACCATTTCTCGGGAGCGACGCCACTGTCCGATGCAAGGCCCGCAGGCGTTGGCCAGGACGGTGCCGTCAATGTCCTTCAGGGACTGCATCTGCCCGTCGCGTTCGATGGTGGCTCGTACCTGCTCGGACCCGGGGGTGACCATGAAGGGTACCGCGGCCTTGATGCCGTGGGCCTTGGCCTGCTCGGCAACGTCGGCGGAACGGCTCATGTCTTCGTAGGACGAGTTGGTGCAGCTACCAATCAGGGCAGAGGAGATTTCATCCACCAGGCTGGTGTCCCGCTTCAGTTCGGCCGCCATCTGCGAGATGGGACGGGCGCGGTCCGGTGAGTGCGGCCCCACCAGGTGTGGCTCCAGTCTGGAGAGGTCAATCTCCACCACGCGGTCGTAATATTCCTCGGGATGGGCTTCAACTTCAGGATCAGCGGTGAACAGGTGCTGGTACCGGTCGGCTAGTTCGGCCAGCTCCCCCCGCCGGGTCGCCCGCAAGTACCGGGCCATACGCTGGTCGTAGGGGAACACCGATGTGGTGGCTCCCAATTCGGCGCCCATGTTGGTGATGGTGGCCTTGCCGGTGGCGCTGATGGACCGGGTGCCAGGGCCGAAGTATTCGATGATGGCGTTGGTAGCCCCCGATACGGTCAATAACCCGGCCAGGTACAGGATGACATCCTTGGGGGCAGTCCAGCCGCTCATTTCCCCGGTCAACCGGACGCCGACCAGTTTGGGGTAGAGCACTTCCCAGGGCAGGCCTGCCATGACCTCCACTGCGTCCGCGCCGCCAACGCCCACGGAGATTGACGCCAGTCCGCCCCCCATGGGCGTGTGCGAGTCGGTTCCCAGCATCATTGCGCCGGGGAAGGCGTAGTTCTCAAAGGCAACCTGGTGTATGATGCCAGCCCCGGGCCCCCAGAATCCCATGCCGTACTTGGCCGCGGCGGAACGCAGGAAGTTATAGACTTCTTCGTTTTCCTGCAACGATTCCCTGAGGTCGGACGCGCCTTCGACCCTGGCTTGTATCAGGTGGTCGCAATGGATGCTGGTGGGCACCGCGGTGGTGGTACGCAGGGTCTGCATGAACTGCAACACCGCGCTCTGCCCCAGAACGTCCTGCAAGATCACCCGGTCGGGCCGCAACTGGACGTAGGACTCGCCCCGCACCAGGTCAGTGTGGGTGGGGTCGTCCAGATGGGACAGCAGTATTTTTTCGGCCAGAGTCAGGGGCCGTTGGATCCTCTGCTTCACGATATTCAGATGACGGTCTAGCGTCTGGTATAACCCGGAAACAATCTCCCGAGTCGGTTCAACTGTTACCATCTTGGCGCTCCTCAGTTTGGATTACACGTTCCATTGCCGGCAGGCTTAATGCTGGCTACTGCAGGTAGTCTAGAATTATCTAGCCTAGCTGTCAAACCAGGCGAATCGGGGTCAAGCTTCGCGAAATCAAAACCCCTCCCCGTCTTGACACCGGTTATGCCAGGCCATAACCTTCCACCGTGAACCCAAATTCGATTTCTCCCAGGGCTTCAGGAGTATGCCAATGTCCACCGACAGCACCCACCGGATCGTTGTCTTAGACCCTTCCGCCCCTCCGCGTAGTTTGAGTCACCCCCTGGCGCTGCGTCCGGACGATATTCGCGGCAGGAAACTGGGTTTCCTCTGGAACAGCAAACCCAACGGTGACGTTCTTTTTGGCCGGTTAGAAGGGCTGCTGCGGGAAATGTACGAGATCACCGACGTGGTATATCGGCGTAAGCCCACATCTTCGGCGCCCGCCACGGCTCAGGTTATTGACGATCTGGCAACCTCCGTCGACCTGGCGATCGTTGGCCTGGGTGATTGAGGGTCCTGCACGTCATGGAGTATCCATGACGCAGTGCAACTGGAGCGGCGGGGCATACCGACGGTTGCCATCTGCAGCCACCTGTTTGTCCGGTTGGGAGAAACCGAAAGAAGGGCATTGGGAATGCCGGAATTGCCGATGGCGATTACCCAGCACCCAATTGGTGGCATCAAGTCCGACGCGGTGGAGGCCAAGGCCGATGCTTTGTTGCAGCAGGTAATAACGGGACTGATGGCGCATCAATCCGGGCCAGACGGGGTGCCCCGGCCCCAACAGTCAGGAGAAGAATCTTGTCAGGGTTAGTCTCGCAGCGAATTGAACTGGCCGATGAATATGAATCAGTCCAGGAACTGTACCTGGAGCGGGGTTGGAGCGATGGTTTGCCGATCGTCCCTCCTACTCCCCAACGGGTGGAAGCGATGATGGCTGGAACTGACCGGGATGCCCAGCAGGTGGTCGCCGAGTTACCGCCAATCTGGGGAGCGGCGACCATCGAAAAGCTGGCGATAAACGCGGTTATGGCTGGGTGTCTGCCCGGCTACTTCCCGGTTCTGGTAGCGGCGATTGAAGCCATGGGCGAACCAGCTTTCAACCTGTATGCGATTCAGGCCACCACCCACCCGTGCGCGCCGCTAATCATCGTCAATGGCCCGTTGCGGTCCGCGCTGGGCATGAATTGCGCTTCAGGAGCATTCGGTCCGGGCTGGCGTCCCAACGCGACCATTGGCCGGGCAGTGCGGTTGGCGTTGTTGAACATCGGCGGTGCGCATCCTGGCACTGGGGACATGTCAACCCAGGGAGCGCCCTCCAAGTTCAGCTACTGTGTGGCCGAAAACGAAGAAAGCAATCCCTGGCAGCCGCTCCACGTGGAGCGAGGCTTCAGCCGGGAGCAGAGCACAGTTACGGTGCTCGCCGGTGAGCCTCCGCATAATATTAACGATCATACCGGCAGCTCGGCGGAGGAGATCTTGACCATCATCGCTGGTTCTATCGCCGTGACGGGCGCCAACAACGCCTATACCGGGGGAGAGACTCTGCTGGCATTGGGGCCGGAACACGCTGGAACCATGGCCAGGGATGGGTTCAGCAAGCGAGACATTGGTGAGTGGCTGGGCCGGCGAGCGACCATACCCCTGGAACGGTACACCGCGGAAACAATGATCGAACGTTTTGGACGGATTCCCGATGGTCCGGTGCCGATGGTAGGTTCACCTGAAGACTTGACCATCATTGTTGTGGGCGGGCCAGGTAAACATTCGTCCTGGGTGCCGACCTTTGGCGGCACGACCCATTCAGTGACCCGGGAAATCAAGTGACCCGGGAAATCAGGGGGAAATCAACCTGAAATCAGCTACCAACTGGCCCGCTGTAAGGGGTTACAGCTTGGTATCGCCGTGTCCGTTACTGACCGGCGGAGCGGGCATGGCCGTGCGCCGCAGTATCGCCCTGACCCGGGCTACCAGTTCACTGGGCAGGAAGGGCTTGGTGATATAGAAGTCGGCCCCAATCTCAATGCCGTGCATCTTATTGTGGAGTTCGGCCATCACGGTCACCATAATGATGGGCACTTCCGAAAACTCCCTAATTCGCCGACAGGTCGTAAAGCCGTCGATACCCGGCAGATCGTTGTCCAGAAGCACCAGGGCCGGAGGGCGATCTCGTAGGATTTCCAGGGCGTCTTCACCGGTTACGGCGACGCCAACCAGGTATCCTTCCCTGGTCAGGACAAACTGTAGTAATCGTAGGATCTGCGGGTCGTCCTCTACAACCAGAATCGAGGTTTGCTCCCCAGGCATACTGCCACCTTCATCTCTATACGTTTTTGGCTGCAGGTTCTGCATTGGCTGCATTTTACCAGAATTTGTTCCGGGAAAGCTCCTATCGTGATCCCATCTTCCGAGAATGTCCTGCGAGAATGTCCTGCGAGAATGTCCAATGAAATACGGAACCCAGAGAAAATTTGCCCCGATCATTCACGGTGTCGGCACCCTTTACCGCCAATCGGATTCCACTACACTTGATTCTGGTCATCTTTGCCACCGCCGGCAAACTAACCGCCCCGCTGACGTCCTTCCCCTCGGTCCCGAAGATCCCATGCCTATCTTTAATCGCTTGATGCCTGATCCAAGATGCCTGATCCAAGATTCCTGATCCATGAAAGCAAGCCAAACCATAAACACGGTCCTCACCACTAGCCTGGCCGTGATGATAGCCCTGCTAATGCTGACTCCGCTGGTGATCAGCCCGGGGGTATTCGCTCATTTTTCCCTCAGCAAGGCAATCTATGCCCGTTGCGTGATTGAGATTATGGTGGTGGTCTGGGCGGTGCTGATGCTCAGGTCGCCCGGATACCGCCCGCGGCATTCGTGGGTGGTGATCGCCCTTCTGACCTATGTAGTAGCATCGGTTCTGGCCGCAGTTTGGGGAATCAACAACCCCCGCAGTATCTGGTCCACTTTCGACCGAATGACCGGGGTCTTCGATCTGTTGCACTGGTGCTTGCTGGCATTGTTTCTAGCCTCGGTGGTACCCTCACAACGGGCCTGGCGGTTCCTGCTGAACGGGCAGCTAGCCGTCACCTTGCTGGTGGCATTAATTGCCGCGACCCAGGTCTGGGGCGTCTCGTTTATCCCCTCGATCATCGCCAAATGCCGGGTGGATGCCACGCTGGGCAACGCCTCCTATCTGGCGCCGATCCTGGTGATGTCCATCCTGGTGGCCGCGGGACTGCTGGCCCAGTCCTTCATCAAATCTGCGGGAAATCAAGAAGCGCCAACCCCAGGCGAGGAAAAAACTACCGGGGCGACTACTCCGCCGGAACACCAGGAAGACGGCGCCTTCTGGCGAATATTGTGGCTATCGGTAATCGCGTTGGGCAGTCTGGTTTTGGTCTACACCGGCACCCGGGGCGCATTGATTGGCCTGGCCTCAGGAGCTATCGCAATGCCGGTGGCGCTGGCTCTCTGGGGAAACCGGCGGGCGCTGGTGCCCGCAGCGCTGGCATCCGGTGGACTGTTACTGACGGTGGGCGTTATATTCCTACTGGACAGCGCCATTGGGCTACCGGTCGCCGGCAACTGCGGCAAGACTACTGCCACCGCCCGCCTGACCGAACTGGCCGGGACCGGCATCAACGATTCATCGCTGGCCCTGAGGTTGTCATCGGCCCGGGCTGGCTTCGGCGGGTTATTGGTGCGCCCGATTCTTGGTTGGGGGCCGGAGAACTTCGGGTACGCCTTTAACCAACACGTAGACCCGCAGATCTTTCAACAGGGCAGTTTCCTGATGGACAAAGCCCACAACCAGCTGGTGGAGGAATTTACCACCAGGGGTCTGGTGGGAGGTCTGGCTTTTCTCGGGCTGTGGGGAGTCCTGGCCTGGGTGGTGATACGCCAGAAAAGACCGGCCAGAGACGAGATATTGGCTTATGCTATCCTGGGAGCGCTGGGCGGCTACTTCGTTCAGAACCTGTTTCTCTTCGATACGCCCAGTTCATTACTATACTGGGCGGTGTTGGTAGCCTGGGTAGCCCGGCGAGAAAAAGAGGACCAAAGCAACCGCCGGCAAACCAGAATTGTTCCTTCGGCGTTCCAGGGTAGTCTTATCCTGCCAGGTTTCCAGCGGTTTGGCACCTGGGCACTGGAATTTCCCGGATTCAGGGCGGCCATTCCCCTGGTTCTAGTATTCGCGCTGGGACTATCGCTGTACTGGTTTAACCTTCAGCCATACCTGGCGGCGCGCCGCTTCGGACAGACCAGCCAGCACGGCATTTCTCATCAGGAAAGGCTGGAGAGGGCGCAAAAAAGTTTTGAGACCTTCCCGCCAATGGCCAACCAGACACGCCGACTGATGTTGCTGGAAACCCTCCGAAACTGGCAATTTCTGAATGATGCAGATCGGCAGCGGTCCACCGCCTTCTTTGTCCGAGAAGTGGGTATTGCCCTGGGAGAAGACCCCCAGGATGCTGCCATGCTAATCACGGCCATCCTGTTTTTTCAATCTACCGTTGAGTCGGCAGAGGTGCTGGTCCAGGTCCACCCGATGCTGTCGCGACTCTACCAGATTGCGCCCGACCGAGCTGAAACGCACCAATTGCTAGCCGGTCAAGCGGTTCTGGAAGGGAAAAACTCGGTGGCCATTCAAATTGCCGCCGAGTATCAAGCCCGTGCGCCGGGCACGGAAATATTCTTCACCAGAATCGAACAAGTGGCCCGAGAAAATCTGGCGCTGGGCCGAGACTGAACCCAGCTGGTATATTAGACTATATCACCGGTACCAATTTTTCATCGAGAGCTTGCCTTATGTCTACCAACCATGGTGCCTACCAACGGATAACCATCAATGAGCAGCTAGGCCACCTGGAATATGTGGTAACCGATGAGCAGCTCAAACTGCTGCAGGAGTCGCTGGAGTACCCGGAGGCCTTGTTTCCTCACATTGCGGTCAAGGAGTA
>DASTLM010000005.1:0-4639 GCA_035714945.1 Dehalococcoidia bacterium
CGGTTCCCCACCCGCTGATTACAGTGGACCCAGCCCGAGATTTGGAAACCATGCTCAGCGAGATCTTTTTCGCGGACCTGGAAGTCATGGAACGCGCGGTGGAACGTTTACCGGACGCCATCATGAAGGCCAGGCCGGAAGAAAGGTCAGCAGCGACCCGCCACCTGGAAGCGGTCCAGAAAGTTAAAGCCGGGCTGGAGGCAGGCATACCCCTGCGTCAGCAGCAACTGACCGAGTCGGAGCACTCTTTCATGGTCAACTACCAGCCCCTGACCGGCAAGCCCCTGATTGTGGCCTTCAATACCGATGAGTCCGACCCGGAATTATCCCCTGACCGGTTGGATTTGCCGGCAGGCTCAATTTCAGACCTGGGTTTCGTCAGCCTGTCGGCCAAGCTGGAGGCCGAACTGGCCATGATGCCCGCCGAAGAAGCAGCTGAGTTCCGCCAGGACCTGGGACTGGGTGAATCTGCCCGGTCGCAAGTGATTCGGGCCAGCTACCAGACGGTGGGCCTGGTGTCTTTCCTAACGGTAGGGGAGGACGAAGTGCGCGCCTGGAGCGTCAAGAAGGGCCTGCCCGCTCAGGAAGCAGCGGGCGCAATTCATACCGACTTCACTCGGGGTTTTATTCGCGCCGAGGTGATTCCCTACGAAGACCTGGCCCGCTGCGGGAGCCTGGTACAGGGCCGCAAAGAGGGCGTGCTGCGGTCGGAAGGCAAGACCTACCCGGTCAAAGATGGCGACGTGATCCACTTTTTGATCAACGTATAACCGCCTGGCTATGGACCAATGCTGACCATCCGCACCTTCCAGCCCACGGACGCCGAGGCAGTGCGCCAGCTCTTCGCCCGAGGTCAGCTGGACTTCGCCCTGGGAACCGACCTGGAAGCCCCCGTCAGGGCCTACATTGACCGTTCCCTGTCCGAAGACCTGGCCGACATACCCGCAAATTACCAGAACCACTCCGGCAATAACTTCTGGGTGGCTGACCTGGCCGGCCAGGTCAGGGGTATGGTCGGAATCCAAAAACGGAGCGAAGCAGAAGCCGAACTGCGCCGGATGAGCGTGGCCAGGGATTCACGTCGACAGGGCATTGGCTGGAAACTGCTGGAGACCGTCGAGGAATTCTGCCGTGAGCACGGTTACTCCCAGATATTTCTCACGACGGTGTCCCAACTGGTACCGGCCATCAGTATGTACCAGAAGTATGGCTTTCAGTTAAGCGAATTGGAGCGATACGGCGTCATGTCGGTCCACCGCTATATCAAATATCTTTAGCCCGAACCGCTGGGCGGGGCAAAACCAGCCGTACCGTGCCGATACGATTACCGCCAAACCCCCAGTATTCCTCAAGCGATGGTACAGGTAACAGCGCAATTGCATTCACTGTCCAGGGCCTAGCGGCTTGGCAAAGCTCAATTCATGCCCGTCCGGGTCGTTGACGTGAAAGTAGCGCTCGCGCCAGGGGGCATCCTGAGGCCTGGTGGCGGGTTGCACCCCGGCATCAACCAGCCGGCGGTACAGTTCGTCGACATCGTCCACGTGGAAAACCACCCGCCCCCACCAGCTCCGGCCTCCCTCAGTTGACCGGATCAAATTCAGATACCCCCTCCCCACCTTCAAGCTGGTGAAGTCGGCGTCGGGCCCTCCGTAGAGCATCCGCAATCCTACGCTGCCCTGATAGAAATCCACCGACCGGGACATGTCCTCCACGGCCAGGGTAACGGCGCTGATACTCTGAACGGTCATCTTCGGTTTACCTGACCCAAGGTGATGCTAGTAGGACTTGAATAACTCTCCCCACTCGGTCTCCAGGGCGGCCTGAATCCGGCGACGCCCGTGGGTCTTCAGCCAGTAGCCATTGTGGTACAGGTTGGAAGCCAGGAAGGACCACCCGGCTATTGGACTGCGCAGCAGCATATTCTCCAGGAACTTTAACGGCCCCCAATAGATCAGTTTCTGACCCCGGCTGGCGAAAGTATTCTCCGAGCCGCTAAAGCCCCAGTTCACGTTGCTGATGTCTTCGCCAACCACGTCGATTTTCGAAATGTCGCCGCAACCCAGGCCGCGCTCGTGAGCCAACCGGATGAACTTGATGCTCATGGGGTCGAACCCCATCATTTTGGCCGCCACTGCGTCGATGGCCACCTGGTCCCCGCTGGCTAGAATTCGGTCTTTGATGTGCCAGCGCATCGCCCGGGGGCCAGGACCATCGCCGGCAAAGGTACCGTCCATTACCGCAAAAATGCCGGGATGAATCTCTTTCTGGATGGCCAGCAGGTCCACCAGCGTCTCGTGGATCACCGAATGGGTCCAGTGCCGCTTGCGGTGCAACAGGCCGCCAAAGGCGTTTTTCATCGCTCCGGTCATGGTGGTGAAGACGTGGGTCTTCATGGTCGGCAAATGAACGATATCCTTGCCCTCAAATATTTGAGGGATCTGAATCCCCTCCGGGAAGATGTCGTCCAGGACCAGCATTTTGGCCTTGGGCTTGTATTCCACCCAGACATTGGGCGGGGTGTCCAGATGAACGTTGGTCAAGTTGTACTTGTCCTGCACCACTTTCTGCCGGTTGTTGACTTCCCCCTCAAAGGAATCGACCACCACCGTGCCGTTATGGGCGGCGATCAGGTCTTGATGGCCCAGTTTCTGCAGGGCTTGAATCACTCCCTCCAACTGCCAGGGAGAAGTCGAGCAGGCCGGATACCAGTGCTGCCAGGAGATGTTGATCTTTAGTAAGGTGGATCGGGCAGGACTGAGGTGCTGCTCAACTCCGGCCAGCCGCATGGCCTGGTCTATGTCCTGAAGCACAGTTTGGGGTCTGGTGGCCAACACTGCCACCACTGACTTGCCAGCGGGCGGCGCCTTGACTATGGCATCAGATTCCCCAGGCCTGGGGATCAGGTTATCGCCAATGGACATGGATCTTCCCTCCTCGGGGGATAAGTCGTGCCAGAATGCTCAATTATTGAGCAACAGCACCATTGTTGCGGTTCCAATCCAGCCGATCACTGTAATCAGGAACGGCAAGTCTCGGGTGATCAACCGCTCGGGAGATTCGGCTTCCGGGCTGGTGTTCAACAAATACAAATAGCGGAACAGGCCAAACACCACAAAGGGAACCGTCAACAACATGGTCTGATTAGCGGGCAGGTTTTTCGCTTCCACCGCATACAGAGTATAACTCACCAGGGCCGTTGTTGCCGAGATGCTCAGTAGCTGACTGATGAAGGGGCCCGCGTAGTTGCGGAGCACCGCCCGGGTTTGTCCGACGGCTTCCCCGGCCAAGCGCATTTCAGCGTAGCGGCGTCCCAGGACTATGAACATCGCTCCGGCCGCCGTGACCACGTACAGCCAGGGTGACGGTGCGACCCCAACCGCCACCGCTCCGGCTCCCGCCCGAATGACATAACCGCTGGCAACCATAATGATGTCAACCAATACCGCTTGTTTTAGGCCCAGGGAATACGCAACGTTGATGCCGACGTACAATATACCGATGCACCCCAGGACCAGGTTCAGGTAGAACATCGCCGACAGGCCAACCAGACCTAGTATCAGCATCAGCGCAATGGCGGTGGGGACGGTAGTACTGCCCGAGGCAATCGGGCGATGTCTTTTGGTGGGATGGAGGCGGTCCGACTCCCGGTCCATCAGGTCGTTGAACAGGTACACCGAACTGGAGACCATGCAGAAGGCCATGAACAAGACCACCAGGCGCAACAAGTGGCCCGGAATTGGCTCCAGATTGGTCAGAGACCAGGCCTGATTGATCGCGAAGAGCATGGGCAGGAACAGCAGACCGTTTTTGATCCACTGTTTGGGTCGCAGGGCTCTCAGGTGGGCCATTGGGCCCCGGTACACCGGCCCGGTAGTCCCAGATTTTACGATGTGGTCCCCAGTTCCCATACGATCCGTCGCTGAGTCACCTCCAGATTACCGGCGGCTAACACCGTCAGCATACCAGGGTATTTTCGGCTCATTCCTTGCCGGATCCAAGCAAGCGGTTTGGATTCAGGATTGCCAGGGCAATCAGTCCAATACCAATTGCAAACCACAACGTGACCAGACGCACCAACAAAGTCGCCGCCGAGGCACCATCTCTGGCGACTCCCACCTGTTGCAACAAGGCCAACATTGTTCCCTCAGTGCCGATCAATCCGCCCGGCAAGGTGGTGATGGCTCCGACAACGGTGGCCGATGCATAAATTGGAAGAGATTGTATCGGCGATACTTCAAGATCCAGTCCGTAAAGGATCAACCAGAAGGCCAATCCCTCACTCAGCCAGGCCAAAACCCCTAAACTGATGGCTAGACCGATTGGTTTCAGGGCCGTCAGGCTCCGCAAACCTTCCCGCGACAACTGGACCTCATCCCGCCAGCGGCGCAAAACTGGCAGTTGAAGCAGACGTTCATTGTGCCTGGAGACCAGGAACCAGGTTGAGAGTCCGCAGAGGAGCAAGACCACGATCAGAACCCACCGGACGGACACCGGCAGCAGCGCCAGGCCAATCAGGCCCACCAGGACAACTGCCACTACATCGGTAACCCGTTCCATCATGATCGCTGGGATGGAGGACGCCAGCCGAACCCCGGCTCGGTTCCTCAAAAAGTACCCCTTCACCAGCTCACCGACTTTG
>DASTLM010000006.1:0-6790 GCA_035714945.1 Dehalococcoidia bacterium
TCATCGATATGATGAGGCCCCAGGTGAGCTCGGTCGGGTCCTCCCCAGACCCCTCGGTGCCGCTGACCACGATACCCAACTCGGTGGCGGCTTTGAGATCGAAGACCGCGTTTCCCATCCCGGCCGTGATCAGCAAGCGCAGCTCGGGCAGCCGGCTCAGTACCGACCGGGGGAAGGGAGTCCTTTCCCGCATTCCCATCACCACTTGAAAGTCCTCGAGCCGCTCCACCAGCCGGTCCTCGTTGGACAGGTGATCGTGGAAATAGGTTATCTCCATGCCAGCGGGCAGCTGGGACCAATCGGCCATTTCCGCTGCCACGGACTGATAATCATCAAGTATTGCAAGTTTCAATCCAATTCACCCCTTTCGCCTGCGTCCCCAATTATAGGGGCAGGTTGATCGCCTGACCGGTCTGGGCACTGCGGATGACCGCTTCGGTCCATTCGGTGTAATGCACGCCGGTCTCGAAGGGGACCATCGTTATCTGCTCCTGCCCCCTGATGGCGTTGGAGAACTCTTCCTCCACCCGGTAATAGGCCTGCTCCTCGGGAGGGTTGGGTATTGGGGCCAGTTGAGTGTCCCCCCGGCTGCCGACGAAGATGTTTTGCTGTTGATCGACCTGGATGGTGCCCTCGGTACCGTAAAACCAGGTCTGGTTCCCCGTTGACAGACCGGTGGTGGCGCTCATCCTCATGTGGACCTGGGCGCCATTGGCCAATTCATAGAGGATATCAATGTGGTCGGGAATACTTACTGAAGTGAGCTCGCCGCGTTCATTTCGGCGATAGGGGACATGGGTCTTGCTCATCGCCATCACCCGTTTGCCCCGGCCGACCCACCGCATCATCGACTCATACGAGGCCCCGATATTGAGGGTGTTGTAGCCGCTGAGCTCCCAGCTGTGGCGCCAGTGCAGGCCGCCGCGAGGATTTCCAGTCCGGCCACCTTCTGAAAACCTGGGATGTGCCGGTTGCGCACGTTGCCGCCCGCACCGATCAGCCCGACCCGAATATCTCCGCCGGCCAAGACGCACCTCCTGTCTTTGCTGGTGGCATTATATCCGGGCGGGAGCTGGAGGACAACGTTCGGGCCTGGGACGGATTCTTTTGGCATGAGCCAGGTCGTTGGCTTCGCCCTCTACCAGATTCCCCCAAGGGCCGGCAGCCCCCAGGTCTCAGTTCGCCGGCGTTTTCCCTTCCGGGTTACTGGAACATCTCAAGCCCAGCAATTCCCACGGCAGGGAAAATAGCAGCTTCTTGGCAGCTTCTAAAAGCAAGACTTTCCGGTAAAAATTACGGGGCGATCCGAGTGGTAGTTGGCCGAATTCGTCTTTCCGGCGAAAAACGGAATCCTTGGAACCAAACTGGACACCGGCTTCCGCCGGCGGGACGGTGAACCCACTACCGGGTGAGGTGCGATTGCCCTGGCCCTCTGGAGATGGAACTTGTTTTTCGAGGTCCCGGTTGGACCAACCCGGATGAAACGCTTATTTATCGGGTGATGCCAATCCCAATTCGACCGCAAAGTCCTTCAGTTCCTGGCTCAAAGCACGGGTGTTGACCGGGCGGTGCCGCTCCAGCAATGCTTTGATTGTCGGGTGGACCACCGACTTTCTGGCGAACAATTCGCCCAGTTCGGTCTTGCCGCTGGCCGGGACTGGTGAAGATTCTTCCATCGGGTGCTCCATCGAACCCGTGGCGGCACCTTCATCGTCAACCTCCGCATCCGCCGGGGCTCCGGGATCTGCTGCCAACTCGTTACCCGATGGGACTGATGTTGCTGCCTGGTCCGACGGCCCGACCTGCCGGCCTGGTCGGATATCTGCGGCCAACTCGTTGCCCGATGGGACTGATATTTCTCTCTGGTCTGACGGCCTGGTTGGTGGAATGGGATGGCCGGCTTCCCGGCCCGACTGACCCGGCTTGCTACCTGCCGGATCAATAAATGGGCTCACAATTTCGTGGGTCCCCCTTGGGGTTCTTGAAGTACTGGGGCTGGCCAGCGCAATTATTTCTGGCCCATCGCCACGCCCCAGTTCACCATTTGGGGGCAAGCGCGGTGATGCCTTCTCCCCATTACCCAGGTCCCCTGCCTCAGGGGTCTTGCGTAATTTCTGTTTGACCGTGGCCAGGAACGACGAACCAGGAATATGCATTTTCCCTCCTCCAAGCACGGGACCGCTTTCCAACACCTCTTTATTAAAGAAACTGGTAACTAGAAACGGCAGGTATTTACCAGATTGAACCCAGTTTAAATGGCGAAAATCGCTGGCGTAATGATGGGGACGGCTCCCAATATCAGTCCCGACAGTAAACACATCGGACTCAAAAACGTGGCGAACTTCAGGCCGCTTCCCCCTGAGGCAAACATTGGCGCCAGGGAGTTTGCCACGGTCAGCGTGAGGACCACCATGACGACGGTGTAGGTGACCAGAGTCAGGTCCTGTACTGCGAAAAAGCCGATGCCTCCCGCCAGGTCACCCGACTCTGGAACACCCAGCTGGTCCGGTATTTCCAGGTTTGTTGCGATGGAATCAACCGACTCGGATGAGCCGTAGCCGGTAGCGGAGTAGGCGTCGGACAACTCAGTGTTGAAAGTAGCGACGATTTGCAGGACAAAGACCAGCACGAACACCATTGTTGCGTGTAACGGAAGAGTCAGGAAGGAAAAGGTGGCAGAAGTGAGCCGTCGTTTGGCCCGCAACTGTACGATGCCCTGGGCAAATTTGGAGCTGATGTCCCCTACCACGTCGGCCTTACCGCCGAAAGTGACCCCGTCAATTAACATATGGGAACCCCGGTTCACCAGATCGCTGCCGGTTTCCTTCCGGAAAGCTTCCCAGCACTGGTCCGACGGGAGGTTTGCGTCCAGACGCAACCGCAAATTGATTATCTGAGGTTCCAGATGCCCCATCGACCTGGTATCGATTCTCGCCAGGGCGCCGATCAAGTTGATATTGGCGGCCCCGGCTACGTTCCCCAGGCTGCGGACGAACATGGGAAACATATCGTCCAGCCTGGTTATTCTGGCGTCATCCAACCAGGCGAACACCGCGGCAGGTAGCAGGCTCACTCCCACGCAGACAAAGAAAATCGCGGACCCGATCAAGAAGTCGAACCTGCTGGCCAGTAACATTCCCGAAACCAGTCCTACCGGGGCCAATGCCAGCAGAGAAAGCCTCGCCATTCTTCTGTGGATGGGCATTCCATCGCCGGTGGTATAAGTGGTATTCTCGGTGGGCGCCACCTTGTAGATAACGTACACGCCAATGGTGGTGATACTGAACAGAACCAGGCCCATTAGCACGATGAATTTCTCACCCAGATTACCCATCATGGTGGACACCAGCGAGACCACCATGATCAGAGTCACAGAGACCAGAATCGCGGCGTAGGCGTCGGTCCACTTCTTCAGGTTTTCTACGCTGTTGTCGTACTCATTCATGTATCGATTGGATTCTGCCCTGGTCTCCTGATCGATGAACTCAGCTTCTGATTCCCCCGAAGATATCGCCGAAGCAAACCGGAGCAGTATGCTCTTTATTCGCGAGGCCCGAGCCTTTTCGGACACGATCTGGAAGGCATGGGTGTATTCTACGCCCATGTACTTGGCCATCGAGTAAATATACTCAAAAATTATTGCCGTCTTGAGTTTCTGGCGCGAGCAATTGGTCAAGATCTGCTCCCGTCCCATCCCCCCGCAGACCAGGACCGACATGTAGGTGAGTATTGACAGCAGGTCATAGCCAATTACCGCATTATCGGAAGAGACCTTCTCGATGAGCCTGGGAGAGGATTTTGTAAAGTTCATAAAAATTGGTAACCCCCCTTTCGTGGAGTCTTTTAAAGATCGTGGCCCGGTCATCTATCTCATCATATATGCGCCGTGTGTCCTGACCGGACAGGCCCCTTCGGACGGCGACTACTTCCTCAAGCAGCCTCGAGTTCATTTTGGCGGGAAACTCAAACTTATCGGTGCTGGGGTTCCAGCGAAATACTTCTACGAATTCGAACGAGTCTACTTCCGAGTTATAGCCCAGGATCTCATTGATGCTGACGACCCTTCTCGCGGGGCTACCATCCGCCAGACGCACCGAGCTAATAATTATTGCCAGTTGGAGGTTATCGATATAAGTCTTGGGTATGTTGATCGGCGAGCCGGTGAGACGTTGTATCAATTTTTCGATTGAGCTGGCGTGGAAGGTGGACATGCAGGTATGGCCGGTTTGCATCGCCTGAAAGGCGATAGCGCCTTCTTCTCCCCGAATCTCTCCGATTATTATTTCGTTGGGCCTCTGCCGCAATGCCGCCCGCAGCAAATCAAACATGGTGACCGATGCATCGTCCCGGCCATTGCCCCGGGTCACTTCTCGGGCCCAGTGAGGGTGCGGCACTTGAAGCTCGGGAGTATCTTCAATGCTAACAATCTTATGGAGGGGGTTAATGAACGTTGTAATTGCATTGAGCAGAGTGGTCTTTCCCGAGGCCGTCTCTCCGGCAACAAATATGTTCATCCCAGCTCCCAAGGTGAGCGAGAGGTAGCCGGCCATCTCATAATTTATGGTGCCCAGACCAATGAGGTCCAGAAAGCTTAGCGGGGTTTCGCCGAACTTTCTGATGGTAAAATTGCTCCCCTTCTTGGAGACTTCTCGGCCAAAAACGATGTTGACCCGGGAACCGTCCGGCAGCACCGAGTCGACGATCGGTTCACGCACAGTGACGGGACGCCCAATCCTTTCCGATAGCTTGATCACGAACCGGTCCAATTCTTCGGGAGAGTCGAAGCGGATACCGGCCTTCAATCCCCCGAATACTTTATGCTCCAGGAATATCGGGCCCACACCGTCACAACTGATATCTTCAATATGAAGGTCCTGGATCAAAGGCTCAAGGGCGCCCAGGCCCTGCTTGTCTCTTATTTGAAGATACTTCAGGCCGAATAACTCCTTTTCGGTTACGCTGATGGTCTTGCGCTGAAAACGCCGGTGTTTCTCGTCTACCGTACAGATCTCGTCAAGGAACTGGATCATGAGCTCGGCCCTGGCCCCGGCATCTTTGGCCGAATGCAGCCGCATCACTTTTGCCATCATCTGCTGGTCCACTCGCCTCATGAGGTCCGGCACAGTGGGAATGTTCGATGGTTCAATTGCGATGTAGCTGTCCCGGGTGTCCTCAACATCCGGGTATATATGGATATAGGCGTCCGCACTTACCGGGTAAATCAGATTTTTGTACTTCAGGTATCTGAGGTCCTTGGTCAGACGAGGGTAGTAATGCGGCACACCGATGTCATCCACCGGGATTGAGCACAGATATTCCCACAGGTACGGCTTGTCGGTACACTCCTGCTGCAGGTCCAGGGGAAGACCCTGGTACAGGTCGATTCTCGGGTCCAGGTCCGCATCAGCCGCCACGGCTTTCGCCAGCTGGCCATTCCTTTCGCGGACCGCTTTAGCGCCCCCGAACCGGCGCCGTATTGGTCCGGGGACTCCGGCGGCAGCATCAGTGGTCTCGCCGGCCAGGGGTTTGACCTTTGACCGTTGCCGGCCAGCCAGGGGACTCCCCAACAGGCGACCCCCCAACAGGCGACTCCCCAACCTGGACAAGTTGGGCAGGTCAAAGCTGATGTGCATTGGCCCCAGGTTCATGCGGACCTGCCCGGCAACCTGACGGGGACCGGCATTATGCCCGGGCCCTGGAGATAGGAAGCATCCGGATGCCAACTCCTGGTTCGATGGCAAAACCTGAGATGTTGCCCGTGGCCAGCTCGGCTCCCCGAATCTTGGCCACTTCTATTGTTTTGATCAGTTGGGCTCCGGACGATTCTACTTTTAGTCTCAAGTGGGCGTCGCACAGCGCACGGAGCCGCGTCATTATGCCCGCATCAAAGGCGTCAGGATGCACTGTGCAGATGATAACTTTGCCACTATCACAGACGCCCTTGCACCGGCTAAAAAACTGGACCAGCTCAGACCCAGCCTCAGCGACAAAAGTGCTTAGCGAATCTATCACTACGATCCGCAGATGCTCGGAGGCAGCAATGTGGTCGGCTAAGTCGGCGAACCATTTGCCGGGATCGAGGGGCTTGGACGAACCTGAGATAGGAAATATCTCCAAATGGTGAAGGAGGAAGTAATCTTTGACGTCCTGACCTAAACTACTCATCTGGCGAAGAAAGCTTTGGGTCGTTTGCTCGGTGATATACGCTCCGGCGTTGTCCCCAGCGGTCAACGCGCCCCAGATGAATTGCTGGGCCAACGTGCTTTTCCCTGACGCCGAGGGGCCTTCAATTAGCATCAGCGAACGGTACGGGATACCGCCACCAATGGAACGGTCTATTTCAGGTGAGCCAGTCGATATTACTCGGCTTTGACGTTCACCGGAGAGTTTGGTAGTCATCGGTCCCCCACGTTGAATTTCACCAGAATCAGGGACTCGTTGCCCATTTTGAATCGGGCCGTCCCCTGGCTCAGTACCGGCGCCTCCCTTGAAAATGCCGGGTGGCCCCCTGGTGCCTTGATACCAGGGGGCCGAGGTAAGCCCGAAATCGCCCTAGGGGACCACCTCCAGAATCTTCATTTGATCTGCATTGGGCAGGGCGAGATCATCGATGCGGAAGTCAACAGCAACGGCTTCCCCGGAGAGGTTGGAGGTGGCATCCGCAAATAGGTCGATTTCCAGGTAATCGGTCGGGTCGACTACGGTGTAACCTGGGAATGCGTAAGTAACCGTGAAAGTCGTCCACGTATCCGTCGTAATGTTGGAGCTGTTCACCACGTTGGACGCCAGA
>DASTLM010000007.1:0-5626 GCA_035714945.1 Dehalococcoidia bacterium
CCCTATCTCCACCTGGCGGCTAGCTCTTCTTGACCAGCTTCTGCAGCGTGCGGGGATTGTCCGGGGGGTTGGGATAGCTACGCGTATGGGTCCAGGAGACCTCACCGACGTAGATGTCCGACGCGGAATCGATACTGACCCCGTGGGGCGCAATGAACTTCCCGGGTTCCTCGCCCTCTCCCTGATTGCCCAGCTGCGCCAGGACTTTGCCGCTGGTGTTGTAGATGCTGATCCGCGGCCCCAGGCCGGTGGCTTTGATGTTAGGGCCAATCGCCGCGCCCAGTTCGCCGATGTACACCAATTCGGCGGCCTGGTCGATATACAGGCCGCAGGGTCGGGCCATGTTGGTCCACTGAGTCTCAAACTTGCCGTTGGAATCGAATATCTGCACCCGGTGGCTTTCCCGGTCGGCCACGTAGACCCAACCGTCTTTATCGGTGCAGACGTTGTGCGCAATGTTAAACTGGCCTGGGCCAGTCCCGGACTCGCCCCAGGAGAACCGGAGCTTGCCATCGGGGGAATACTTGTGAACGCGGGCGTTGCAATATCCGTCGGAGACGTAGAAGTCGCCGTTCCGGGGATCGATGGCCACGTGGGTGCAACGGTTAAAGGGGTTACCACTCATGAAGGGCGCCGGTTTGCCGGGGGTGCCCAGGGTGAACAGGACCTTGCCGTCCAGGGTGCACTTGCGGACGGTGTGGTCGCCGTCGTCGGTGCAAAATATGGTGTCGTCGGGGCCCATGGTTATTCCGTGGGCCCGGGGAAAGATTCCCTCCCCCCAGGACCGCAGGTATTTACCCTGGCGGTCGAAGATGATCATGGGGTGCTCACCCCGGTTGAACGCATAGACGTTGTCCCTGGAGTCGACACCCACCGCGGCCACCTCCTTGAACTTCCAGCCGTCGGGCAGTTTAGCCCAGCCCTCGATCACCTCGTAGGTATATTGTTCGTTACCCAATAGTACCATCACGCTACCTCTGCTCGGTCAAATAACTGTCCCAGGTTGAACCTACCTTTTGAACCTACCTTTTGAACATATCTGGAGATTGTAGCACTAACCGATTTTATTGCAATGCTGGGGTAATCGGACTCAATTGACGGGTGGTTGCGCCGGGTCACCTCACCCAATCTCGCCCACCAACCGCGCTACGTGTCGCTTTACCTCCTCCTTCAACTCCCGCACCGCCTCGTAAGGAGCGCCGTACAGGTCCCGGATGTTCCAGAAAGTTACCTTCCCGTAATTATCGTCCTCCGCATCACCCGGTATACTGATGGCGGCTGGGGAGACGTTGCCAGACTGCCGCCGCCGTTGTTATCATCATTCTGTCAGATGGGTAAAACAGGGGGGCAAATGGCCCAGGAAACCAGGCGTGACTTCGTAAAATATACTTTCTACAAGGTGGCTCCGGGATGGCGGGACCTGTCCCAGGAAGAACGGACCCAGAGCAAAGCCGAATTTGCCGATGTATTGGCCCGGTTCTCGGACCGGGTAGCGATGTCCAGTTACAGCCTGGTGGGGACCAGGGCCGACGTGGACCTGATGCTCTGGAAAGTCAGCCCGACATTGGAGGCGATCAATGAATTGATGGCCCAGCTTAACCGCACCGAACTGGGTAAATTCCTCAACACTCCTCACTCCTATCTGGCGATGACCCTTCGGTCTCCCTATATTGACGACCATCAGCACCAGGGGCAAGAAGGCACCACCGCTACCATGCGCATCGTGGGGCGCAAGTATCTGTTCGTTTATCCCTTTCTCAAGACCCACCAGTGGTATCAGTTGTCCAAGCAAGAGCGTCAAGCAATGATGAATGAACACTTCCTTATCGGGCACAAGTATCCGGAGGTTAAGATCAGCACGGCATATTCCTTCGGGTTGGACGACCAGGAGTTTGTCCTGGGGTTTGAGACGGATGAGCCCGGAGCCTTTTTGGACCTGGTGATGGAACTGCGGGAGTCCAGGGCTCGCCCCTTTACGCTGCGGGATACTCCCATCTTTACCTGCCTGAACAAACCGCTGGAAGCGTGTTTGGCTGATCTCGGCTAGTTTTACCGTTAATTGTGGCCTATCGGCGGGCCTGCCCAGTGCCCTTTTTAAGACAAACAGAAAGCCTTTGAAGGCTCCTCCTCCTTCAAAGGCTTCAGTAGGGTTAATTGGCGTTAACTCGGATTACTTGCGTTTCAGCGACGACAGGTCAGTGTTCTTGAAGTAATCATAGTTCCTGGCAATATAGCCGCTGTAGTTGCTGGGAACCGCGTCCTCGGCAAAAATGGCGGTAACTGGGCAGACTGGCTCACAAGCGGCGCAGTCGATGCACTCGTCCGGGTTAATATAGTACATATCGTCGGTATCTCGGGTGTATATGCAGTCTACCGGGCAAACATCCACGCACGCTGCATCCTTAACGCCGACGCATGGCTCGGTGATGATATAGGTCATTCTCTGCTGCTCCTCCAGAAATGTATCTGCACAATTTTTTGGTCGGGCATTCCAGATGCGGGTCCAAATATCTGCCCCAATACCTGAAGGATTATAACATAGGGATGTTGCTTTGCAAGAATCAAATTGCCGGTCAAATGAACTGGCACCGGGTTTTATTATCCAGTTATATTGTGATTGAGGGTCCCTCCGCCGGACCCTGGGGTTGTAGTATTTGACGTTTTTGCCGAACTGACGTCCTGGGGATTCATCGGGGGAGGGAAATTACCGTTGCTTTATAGCACCAGGCCGTAGGTACGCTTCTTGATGGATAGATTGACGAAGGTCTCGGTGCGCTGGACTCCTTCAATTATGCCGATCTTGGCGCGCAAGAAGTTGCCCAGGCTCTCCGCCGACTCCAGTCCGGCCCAGACGAAGACGTCATAGGCGCCAGTGGTCACCGCAACGTAGTGGGCTTCCTGCAAATTGGCAATGGCTTCGTCTACCGAGTCGGATTTCCCTGGTCCGGTCTGGAGGCCAATCAACGCCGTTGTGGCGTATCCCAGTTTCTCCAGATTGGGCACGGCCACCACGCTGACTACATCGTCCTCGATCAGCCGCCGCAAGCGCCGCCTTACAGTACCTTCGCTGACTCCTACCTCACGGGCGATTTTCGCATTCGATGCCCGCCCGTCCATCTGCAAAAGGGCGATAATTTTGCGGTCGAGTTCGTCCATTTCTGAAGCTCTCCGTAATTATTTTGACTGAAAGAGTCTCGGCACATGATAGAACAGTGCCTGATGCGTGTCAAGCTAATCTACATTCAGGGCGAAAGGCGTTTTCGCACCTGAACACTGCCTAAACCAAGCAATTAACGCAGCAGGATAAATGATTCCGCTGTCAAGTAGGGGCGGAGGAATGGCGACAAATCGGTATCCTGCGCACAAGTTACCGGCGGCGGCCAGGCCAGTCAAGACCCAACTGATTCTACCCCATACCTGACGCGATTGATGCCGATGGCATCGCCTTGAAGTCTAGCCCAGATTGTTGTAGCCTTGGGTTCAGTTTGATATATTGAAATTTCAGGAAAATGGAGGGGTCGCATAGTGGTCTAGTGCGGACGCCTGCTAAGTGTCTATCCTGAGTAATTGGGATCGCGGGTTCGAATCCCGCCCCCTCCGCCAGCTTTATCGTTTATGGATCAAATAGCCTGAATATTTAGATCATTTAGTTTGATCATTTAGATGGAAACCTTTAGATGGAAACATTTTACATTTGGACCATGGGCTGCCAGATGAACCAGGCCGATTCCCAACGCCTGGGATCGGCGCTGGAACAGCTTGGCCTTCACTCGGTAGCCAGGGCCAACGACGCCGACCTGGTGGTGTTTAACTCCTGCGTGGTGCGTCAGAGCGCTGAGGACAAGGTAGCCAATAACCTGAACCTGGTGCGCCCGGTGAAGCAGCAACGTCCCGGCCAGGTGGTGGCGTTGATGGGTTGCATGGTCGGCCCCAGGACCGATGAACTCCAACGGCGGTTTCCCCATGTTGACCTGTTTATGCGGCCTCAACAGTACGGGCCGCTGCTGGACCTGGTGGGTGAGCAGATGGGAGTCGACTGGGAGGGGTGTGTTGGTGCGCTGGCCCCGAAACACCCGGATGTTACCTGTTATGTTCCCATCATCCACGGCTGCGACCTGATGTGCAGCTTCTGCATCATCCCCTACCGCCGGGGGCGGCAGATCAGCCGCCCGGTGGACGAGATAGTTCGGGAAGTGGAGCTGCTGGCCCAACGGGGCGTTCGGGAAGTAACGGTGCTCGGTCAGACGGTGGACGCCTACGGACATGACTTGCCGGATAAGCCGGACCTGGCCCATCTGTTGACTGCCCTGAACCAGATACCCCATCTGCTGCGTATTCGCTTCCTCACCTCTCATCCGACCTTTATGAGTCAGCCCATCGTCCAATCGGTGGCCGACCTGCCCAAGGTTTGCGAGCACATCAATCTACCGGTGCAGGCTGGCGACGACGAGGTCCTGCGCCGTATGCGCCGTCCCTACACCAGCGCCGAGTACCGGGAGCTGGTGGGCCGGATTCGGGCCACTGTGCCCGGAGTGTCCGTGAGCACCGACCTGATCGTCGGGTTCCCTGGCGAAACCGAAGACCAATTTCAACGCTCTATGGAGATGGTTGCCGATCTGCGCTTTGGCAAGGTCCATTGCGCCGCTTACTCAACTCGTCCGGGGACCGTGGCCCACCGCACAATGGATGATAACGTGCCCCAGGCCGACAAAGTCCGGCGCTTGAAAACAGTGGACCAGCTACAGGAGAGTATACTTAGTGATATCAATGGTTCGTTGGTAGGACAAACTCTAGAAGTGCTGGTTGACGGCCACCAGAAAGGCAAGTGGCGGGGCAGGACCCGCACCGACAAACTGGTGTTCTTCAACGATGGTGGTGAGCGTCTGGGACAACTAGTTGATGTGAAGATCGACCAAGCCAGCCCCTGGGCCTTGCAGGGCACACCGGTTGCGGTGCCATCCGGGGCATAGAACCCCTCCCATCGAACCCCTTGCATCGAACCCCTTGCATCGAACCAATTGCATCGAACCCCTTGTATCGAACCAATTGCATCGAACCACTTTCATCGAACCACCAAGGAAATGAAATGACTACCAGAACTCGCAAACCCTTCGTGCCAATCACTGAAATCGAGCATGCCGCCTTCTGTAAGCCGACCGATGAACTACCCGCCAGATCCCTGGCCGAAGAACTGGCAATCAACATCCGTTGGCAGAAGATTCCACCCGAATATTTGCGTTTCAGCGCCCAGGAGCTGGACCAGCGGATTCACGATGCCCGGGAAAAGCTGGGTTCGACCGTGACCGTTTTGGGTCATCACTATCAGCGGGAAGAGATAATCAAGTACGCCGACTTTCAGGGAGACTCGTTCTTGTTGTCCCAACAGGCGGCGTCCAGGCCAGAAGCCCAGTTTATCGTGTTTTGCGGCGTTCACTTTATGGCCGAGACTGCCTGTATCCTGTGTGCCCCCCACCAGCAGGTGATACTGCCCAACATCACCGCTGGCTGCTCGATGGCCGACATGGCCCCGATGCAGGACGTTGAGGACGCCTGGGCCGACCTTCAGGATGTCCTCGGTGATCGGGGCGGTATTATTCCAGTCACCTACATGAACTCCATCGCTGGC
>DASTLM010000008.1:0-2647 GCA_035714945.1 Dehalococcoidia bacterium
GCCGGGATACGCCCGATTGTGGTCCGGCAGGAGCGCACCGGCGTCCACATGGCCGACGGATTTTCCCGGGTTAACAATGGCCGGAAGAACGGCATCTTCTTGATGCAGGCCGGACCAGGCGCGGAGAACGCCTTTGGCGGGGTGGCCCAGGCCTACGCTGATTCGGTCCCGATTTTGCTGCTGCCCGCGGGGGCTTCCCGACGGCGGGCCGGCACCGACCCGGTGTTCAGTCCCACCCGCAGTTACGAAAGCATTACCAAGTGGGCGGCGCAGATTAACTTCGCCGACCGGGTCCCGGAGTTGATGCGCCGGGCCTTCACCAACCTGCGCTCGGGCAAGCCCGGGCCGGTGCTCCTGGAAATTCCCGCCGACCTGATCAACGAGGAGATCGGCGAAGAAGCCTTCGACTATGAGCCGCCGGGGATATTGCGCTCCGCCGGTGATCCGGAGGCCGTTTCCCGGGCTGCCGGCGCGCTGCTGTCGGCCCGCCGGCCGGTGATAATGGCCGGTCAGGGAGTATTGTATGCCGAGGCTACCGAGGAGCTTCGCCAGTTGGCCGAATTCCTCCAGATTCCGGTGCTGACCACCCTGGAAGGCAAGAGCGCCTTCCCGGAGAACCACCCCCTGTCCCTGGGAGTGGGCGGTTCCAGCACCACCGAAGCGGTGCACCGTTTTTTGACCAGGGCCGACCTGGTGTTTGGTATCGGTTGCAGCTTTATCAAGAGCAACTTTACTGTGCCAATACCGCCGGGCAAGACCCTGATTCACGCCACCAACTCCGACGCTGACATCAACAAGGACTACCGGATCCAGCATCCGGTGGTCGGCGACGCCAGGCTGGTGATAGATCAGTTCCTGAAGGAACTGAAGGGCCAGGCCGGGGACGCCGGGCGTCCCCTGGACCAGGCTTTGACCAGCGAAATCCGTTCGGCTAAACAGGAGTGGCTCAACCATTGGATGCCCCGGCTGACCTCCGACGAAGTCCCCATTAACCCCTATCGGGTGGTGTGGGACGTGATGCATACGGTGGACCTGGACAACACCATCGTGACCCACGAATCGGGCAGTTCGCGGGAGCAGGTGTCGCCCTTCTGGGAAGCCCGCGCCCCGCGCAGCTTCATTGGCTGGGG
This sequence comes from Dehalococcoidia bacterium, assembly GCA_035714945.1. Taxonomy (GTDB): domain Bacteria; phylum Chloroflexota; class Dehalococcoidia; order Lucifugimonadales; family UBA3495; genus Casp-Chloro-G3. The sequence continues at coordinate 1,131 of DASTLM010000008.1, forward strand.
CAAGTCCACCCAGTTGGGCTACAGCCTGGGGCTGGCGATGGGGGCCAAGATTGCTGCTCCGGAAAAGCAGGTGATCAACTTTATGGGCGATGCTGCCTTCGGAATGGTGGGCCTGGATGTGGAGACCGCAGTTCGAGAAAAAATCGCCATCACCACCATTGTGATGAACAACTCGACGATGGGTATCTACCCGGATAGCCGTATGCCCACGGCGGTGGCGCGATACCGGACCAAGCACCTGACCGGCAATTTCTCTGAGGTCGCCCTGGCCCTGGGTGCCTACAGCGAGAGAATCACCGACCCCAGCCAGATCGCCCCGGCGATGCGGCGGGCCCGGGAAGTCAATCAGTCGGGGCGCCCGGTGCTGTTGGAGTTCATCACCAAAGAGGAAGGGGCCTTCTCCAAGTACCGGTTTGTCTAGAGGATGGATCACCCGTATTTTGCTGTGAGCTTTTGATTGCCTGACATCCTGTTGACCTTCGGCCTGATCGCCATTGTCCTGGTGGCGACGGCCCTGGCCTCCGGGGCGGTGGACCGGTCGCCGCTGACTTTTCCGCTGCTGTTCCTGGGGCTGGGCTTCTTGCTGGGAGAGGGCGGCATTGGTCTCTTCGCCATCGGGCCCCACCGCCCGGTCCTTGAGGTTGTCGCCACTCTAACCCTGTCGCTGGTACTCTTTCTGGATGCGGTGAACGGGCAAGTCCATGAGTTGGGCCGGCGATGGCTGGTGCCCTTCCTCATCCTGGGTCCCGGGACCGGGCTGATTATTGTGCTGACGGCCGTCCCCCTTTCCCTCCTGCTGGGCTTTGGCTGGCTGGTGGCCTTCGTGGGTGGCGCGGTCCTGGCGTCCACCGACCCGGTGGTTTTGCGAGAGATCGTCTGTGACCCCCGGATCCCCCGGTCGGTCCGACAGGTATTGAAGATCGAAGCCGGTATGAACGACATCGTAGTCTTGCCGGTAATCCTGGTCTTGATCGCGGTGATCCAGGCCCGCGGACTGGGCCCCGCTGAATGGTCGGTGTTCCTGGGTAAGTTGTTGCTCCTGGGGCCGGCCATCGGGTTCATAAAACGTGTCGCTTTCCTGACATTCTCAGGTTGATAAACCCAGATAGTGGTTCTATTCTGGAAGAATGAAGCTGGTGGTGAACCTTAAATTGTTGCCGTCTCCCTACCAACACAAGTCCTTGCTCCAGACCTTGGAACAAGCCAACGCTGCCTGCAACTACGCTAGCGAGATTGCCTGGGAAACCCAGACCTTCGGGCAGTTCAAGCTCCACAAGCTGGTTTACCGGGACATCCGAGAGAAGTTTTCCCTCACCGCTCAGGTTGCTGTGCGGGTAATCTCCAAGGCGGCCGATGGATATAAGCTGGACCGGAAAACCCAGCGGGCCTTCCGGTCTCATGGCTCCGTTGCCTATGATGACCGCATCCTCCGCTATCTCCCGGATGACCGGGTGTCCATCTGGACGCTGGCGGAGAAAGCACGGCAGACCATCCCCTACGCTTGCGGTCCCAAACAG
>DASTLM010000009.1:0-5540 GCA_035714945.1 Dehalococcoidia bacterium
CCTGCCCAAAGTGACTCCAGTAGGTCCCGGTATTAACGACGGTGTGCCCGGTGACGGTGACCGCGGAAGTGGCGGTAAAGAAAGCCAGCACCAGAGGGGTGAACTGTCCAGAGTTGCTGGAAATGGGCAGCGCCAGCAACAAGCCGCCCAGCATGATGAGGGAGGCAAATCCAAAAAATAGGATGAAAGGAGTGCTGAAAATTCGGCGAGGGTGCCTTTCGCGAACCGGCTCAACCAGGGTTGGCTGCAACTGGTCGACCCGGGGCTGCCGGATGACACTATCCCGGGGACGGGGGGGTAGATTCACTTCCAAGAATTATTCCTGGCTGGGCCAGCCTTCGCGTACCGGCCCAGTATTTCAATTCAACAACCTGGAGATTGATCGAGAATATTTCGGGTCTGCTGGCCCAGTTCCCGGATTCTAGTAATTTGTGGCCAGGGTGTCAACGCCAAAAAATCCCGGTTAACTACCGGTATCCTGCATTCATCGGCGCCTGGTCCCCTGAGCGTTCTCCTGGCAGAATTCTATGCTAATATAGTTGATATGCAACAAGTTTGAGGCGGTAACAGAGGTGACTGACCATGGTAACGGCCCCGCGGCAGGTTGAGTTGCGCTACGACCCGGTGGCCATTGACCGGAAGTGGCAGGGACGCTGGGCTGAAGACAACCTGTACCGGGTTGACGACGATGACCCGCGCCCGAAATGGTATGAAATGACCATGTATCCCTATCCTTCTGGCGACCTGCACATCGGTCACTGGTACGCCATGTCTCCCGCTGACTGCCACGCTCGCTTCAGGAGAATGCAGGGATACAACGTGCTGCATCCCATCGGGTTCGACGCCTTCGGCCTGCCCGCGGAGAACGCCGCCATCAGCCGGGGGATCCATCCTTACCAATGGACCATGAGCAATATTGAAAACATGCGCCGTCAACTCCGGTCGCTGGGGGCGGTTTACGATTGGAACCGGGAGATTATCTGCTGCTTGCCGGAGTATTACCGCTGGAACCAGTGGCTCTTCCTCAAGCTTTACCAGCATGGCCTGGCCTATCGGGCCAAAGCTCCGGTAGTCTGGTGCCCTTCCTGCCAGACGGTGCTGGCCAACGAGCAGGTGGTAAACGGGGCCTGCGAGCGTTGTGGCACCCTCATCACCCGTCGCGACCTGGAGCAGTGGTTCCTCAAGATCACGGACTACGCCGACCAGTTGCTGGACACTGGCGGCTTGATTGACTGGCCGGAGAAAATCCTGGTCATGCAGCGTAACTGGATCGGGCGCAGCACTGGCGTCGAGATCAGCTTTGACATCTCGGAATACGGTCTGGAGGCTCAGGAAATTCGAACCTTCACCACCAGGATCGACACCATCTTCGGGGTGACTTTCCTGGTGCTGGCCCCAGAACACCCACTGGTGGCCGGCTTGACCGCCGACGATCACCGGAGCGAGGTTGCCGCCTACGTCGGTCAAGCGCGACGCACTTCCGAAGTGGACCGCCTGTCCACCGATAAGGAAAAGACCGGCGTGTTTCTGGGGACCTACGCCACCAATCGTCTGAACGGCGAACGGGTGCCAATCTTTATCGCCGACTATGTGTTGACTACCTACGGTACCGGCGCAGTGATGGGCGTTCCGGGCCACGACAACCGCGACTTTGCCTTCGCCAAAAAGTATGGATTGCCCATTCGCACGGTCATCGCGCCCCTGGAATGGGATGGCCACGAACGAGCCGAAGCTTACATTAAAGACGGTTTCATGACCAACTCCGGCCCTTATGACGGGATGACCGACCGGGAAGGAATCGAGGCCATTGCCAATGACGTCGGGCGCAAAGAGTGGGGCCACCGGACAGTGTCTTACCGGATCCGGGACTGGCTGGTCTCGCGGCAGCGGTATTGGGGCACGCCAATTCCGATTATATACTGTGGCCGCTGCGGAACCGTGCCGGTGCCCCAGGCGGACCTGCCGGTGCTGCTCCCGCCTGACGCCGAATTCAAGCCCACTGGAGAGTCACCGCTGGCGGCCAATCCGGGATTCGTAAACACCCCATGCCCTGAATGCGGCGGCGCTGCCCGCCGGGAAACCGACACTATGGACACCTTTTTTGATTCGTCATGGTATATGCTGCGCTACACCAGCCCGCATTACCGGGATGGACCCTTCGACCCCAAAACCATCGAGGACTGGATGCCGGTAGACCAGTACACCGGTGGGGCCGAACACGCCGTGATGCACCTGCTTTACGCCCGATTTTTCACCAAGGCGATGCGGGACATGGGTCTGGTCAGCTTCGACGAACCCTTCTTGCGCCTGTACAACCAGGGCGTGATTCTGGGCGAAGACCATGAAAAGATGAGCAAAAGCCGGGGCAACGTGGTCAACCCGGACGACGTGGTGGGCCAGTTGGGTGCCGATGCGGTGCGCTGTTTCTTGATGTTTATTGGTCCCTGGGACCAGGGTGGCCCGTGGAGCGATGTGGGAATCAACGGCATCGCCCGCTGGCTGAACCGGGTCTGGACGCTGGTGGAGCGCGACCCCAGAAGCCTGGACGCCCGCCTGGTTGATCCGCAGTCGGTGCGGGACACAGTCCGCTGCTTACACCAGACAGTGCGCAAATGCCACCAGGACCTGGACCGCTTCAAGTTCAACACCGCCATCGCGGCGCTGATGGAATTGTCCAACCACTTGAGCCAGGTCTGGGCCGAGGCCAGCGTCGATGAGGCAACCTGGCGCGAATGCATCAAGACCTTTCTACTGGTGCTGGCGCCGTTCGCCCCGCATTTCTCTGAGGAATTGTGGGAACGCACCGGTCAGGCCTACAGCATCCACCGGCAGCCCTTCCCGCAGTGGGATGATGCCCTGGCCACCGAGGACACCGTCACGCTGGTGGTGCAGGTCAACGGCAAGGTGCGCGACCGTATCGAGGTGCCGGTGGGCATTGACCCGGCGGCGGCGCAGGAATTGGCCCTGTCCAGCCCTCGGGTGCGGCCTTACACCGAGGGTAAAACAGTAAACAAGGCCATCTACGTGCCGGGTAAACTGGTCAATGTGGTGGTGGGGTGAGTCTCAGGACTGGGCATCGAATAAGTTGAAGCGGCTCAACTGGTGATGCTGGCCAATTTCTCGAAGTAGTCCGGAAAGGTTTTGGAAACGCAACCCGGGTCATTGATGGTAATCGCCGCATCGCCCAGGGCGGCCAGCGAAAAGCACATCGCCATGCGGTGGTCGTTGTAGGTGTCGATGGTGGCCGGTGTGATCCGCTGGGGCGGAGTGATTTCCAGATAATCATCCCCTTCGATGACTTCAGCCCCAACCTTGCGGAGTTCGGTAGCCATCGCCGCTAGCCGGTCGGTTTCTTTGACCCGCCAGTTGTGGATATTACGGATGGCGGTTTTCCCCCTGGCAAACAATGCGGTGGTGGCCACCGTCATGGCCGCATCGGGAATGCTGTTCAAGTCCAGGTCAACGCCGTGCAGCTCGCCGCGACTGACCTCAATCCAGTCGACGCCCCGACGAACCTCCGCCCCCATCTGCTCCAGCACGTCGGCCAGCTTTACATCTCCTTGAACGCTGGCACTACCGACCCCGTCCACCCGAACCGTACCGCCTCTGATGGCCGCAGCGGCCAGGAAGTAGGTGGCTGAAGAGGCATCGCCCTCCACCAGAGCTTCACCCGGGGATTGGTATCCCTGGCCTCCCGCGACTCGAAAGCTTTGGTAACCCGACATTTCCACCCCGGCGCCGAACCGGCGGACAACGTCTACAGTCATGTCGATGTATGGCTTGGAAACCAGGTCTCCTTCAACTTCAATGATGGTATCCTCCTGGGCCAGCGGACTGGCCAACAGCAGAGCCGTCAGATACTGGCTGGAAACATTACCCCGTACCGAAACGGTGCCTCCCCGAATTCCGTTGGCACGAATGCTCAAAGGCGGGCAACCGTCTGCCCCAAGATAATCGATATTGGCCCCCAGCTGCCTCAAGGCGTCCACCAGGTCTCGAATGGGCCGCTGGTACATACGCGGCTCGCCCCTAATTTTGAAGACCCCCCGGCCCAGACAGAGGGCGGCGCACAGCGGTCTGACTGCGGTGCCCGCGTTCCCCAGAAACAGCTCGGTTTCCTGGGGAGGAAAGGGCCCGCCCAGCCCCTGCACCTGGCAGCGGGTCCGGTCCTCCGACAGTAAGAACTGAACGCCCAGCCGGCGCAGCGCTTCCATCATGTGTACCGTGTCATCGCTGTCCAACAGGTTGTAGACTTCGGTGGTGCCACGAGCCAGTGCCGACAGCAACAGAATCCGGTTCGACAGGCTCTTGGAGCCGGGAAGCTGGATCTGCCCCTCCACGTGCTTGATTGGTTTGAGCGTTAACTGTTCCATCATCCATGCTTGAGTTGTCTCGGATTAGACCCGGGGGCCGATCAAGGGCGATCAGCCGCCCGGGTTTCAGGCAATTATAGATGCTGCAGCAGGAGCGGTCAAAACCTGAGCGGGCGATTTCGGCCTGCTGGCATTCTACGGGCCGATGGTCGAGAAATGGCGATGGAACGCATCCATACCTGATTTTGATCTGATTTTGTTGACAACCCCACAGGGCTGGGCTATAGTAGCCAGTGCGCCCGGCACCGGTTGCTGGGAGCAGCCTTAAAAATTGTAGCTACTCCCATTGTAGCTACTCCCATTGAAGCTACTCCCATTGAAGCTACTCCCAAGGAATCAACAGGGTTTAATAGGGAAGACGGTGTAAATCCGTCACGGTTGCGCCACTGTGGGCGGGGAGTTGGCCGAGACGAATGCCACTGCTCAACTGGATTGGGCGGGAAGGTGTCGGTCCAGCGCTGATCCGCGAGTCAGGAGACCTGCCCGGGGAGGGAGAGCCTGTTCTGCGCCAACAGAGAGGGTTCCGGGTTGGTTTGGCCGAGAAGCGTTTTGAGCATCACGCAAAGGCTGGACCATTATGCCCCCTGGCACTGTTACGCCGGGGGGCTTTGTTTTACTGGGATTTTGATCGATAGTCCAACAGGAAAAAGTCCAACGGGAAAAAGTCCAACAGGAAAACTTGATACCGATGTCCCTGGTACAGCAATATGCCCTGCTCCCCGACGAGATCGATCGGGAAAGTCTTAAATTGGTGCAGGCCAGCCTGCCCAGGTCACTTGGCCTGAAACCTGATGAACACTATGTCCTGTGCCGCATCGTGCGAGCAGAAGGGGATTCTGGTATTGCCGAGTCGGTTCGGTTCAGCCCCGGGGCAGTTGAATCGGGACTGGTGGCCCTGAAGTCGGGAGCCAACGTGGTCACCGACGTTCGAATGGTGGAGATGGGGATCTCCAGGGCCCTGTTGCGCCGTCACAACCTGTCCACCAGATGTCTGATCGATGCCCCCCAGGTGGCGGCACGAGCCCAGAAAGAAGGCACTACCCGGTCGGTGGCCGCGGTGCGAGAACTTGCCCCCTACCTGGACGGCGCGATTGTGGCGGTGGGAAACGCTCCCACTGCGCTGCTGGCCTTGTTGGACTTGATCGATGAAGGGTCGGTACATCCGGC
>DASTLM010000010.1:0-3272 GCA_035714945.1 Dehalococcoidia bacterium
CCTGGCGTACACCAACTCTCGCGATAGTCCGGTTGTCGACATATCCCCTCGCTTGTTTGCCCTGCGGCTAAAGGAGCAGCGCAGTGTGTGCCTGCTCCTTGTCCTACTCAAAACCTGGGGAAATTAGCTCCAGCCCAACAATTCCTTGGAAGTCCTTGGGAAGTCCTTGGGAAGTCCTTGGGAAGTCCTTGCCATTATTGGTTGCGAGAACACAATCGTGGACCAGAGCCCGTGCGGCTGTCCAGGCATCGGCCAAACCAATCCGATGACCTGCCTTTTGTCGGTCAGCCCTTGTGCTGGCACATCGCCGGCACAAGGGCTGGTCAAAGGGAACAATTACCTGGTTCCGAAGGTGGTTATCTAATTGTGTGACGTGCCTGGCGCCCCAGTTGGCCTGTACGCTCCGAAATACAACTCTGCTACCGTCATGAAGGACACGGCCAGGGTCCGATGTTGGAGATAAGAGTCGTTCCACAGGATCCTGCCTTTCGGAACGCCCGGTCCTTCAAATCGCAACTGCAGGAGCGGCTGATTGTGTCGTGCATCCAAGAATTCGGACTTCCTCTAACAGGCTCCTTCCAGTATTCCAACTCCAGTGGCCGTTCGCACCTTGTGACGACATTCTATGCTCTGGGGTTATGGTGCCGCAAGGTATACCTGGGACTGGGACAAGGCCAGGGGATCGGTGGGGTCCACTCCCGTGCCCAGCAGCTACTGGCCCACCGCCTGCTCAAAGGCGGCTACATCCAGGGCTTTGAAGACTCGGTGCAGGGTCGCCACGCTGGGACTGCGCCCCGGGGGAATACCCAGGCTCTCCAATTATTCCGGGTCATCCGCCAGGCGCTCCCGTCCCCACTGGGCCATGGCGTACAAGCTGCGGGCGCCACACCAGGTGGCCACCACCGCCAGTTGCAGCAAGCCCACCAGGGGAATCGGGGAACGTTGGGGTCGCCAGCCGTAGGGATTCCGCGGGTCCGGCACCCTCGCCAGGGCTTCAGCCAGAGAGCCTGCCGCCGCCGGTGGTGCCTGCGGTAGTGGCTTTCGCATCTTCTCCTTCCTCCCTTTCACTCCTTTACTCAGTCTGCCTCCAATTTAACTCCTATTGCTACCTGGTGAAAAGGCCCTGCTTTTAACCATTTATTGTTAACCATTTACTGGCGATTGGGGGTCACAGTACCAGCCCGAACCATATATTGTGCATGGCCGGGACCGGTGGGGCGCTCTGCACCGTCCGAAGTTACTCCGGTTCCGCCATATTCTGTAAAAAATTGGCTGGCATCGTCCGGCAGCCCATGCTCAAGGAACGGTGACTTCGCCCGGCGCAACTCGGGTCCGCCGGTCCAGCAGACATTTCAATCCGCCTGGGTCCAGGTGGCCAATCAAGTCAACCAGCGCGTTCTGCAACCTCACCAGGCGTACCGGGTCGCCAGCCCCCTGGGCCAGTTCCTTGATATCATCCCTCAGTTTTCGGAACCAGCGGCTGAAGCCCGGCTTTTCCTGCATCTCCAGAAAAGTGCCGTAGCCGATGCACTCCCGCCGTTACGGACCTTCCTCGGAGGGTAAATAGGTCATCATGATTTCACCAATTGCCCGTTGCTCCCCTTGGAAAATGCGAAAAGGGCCTGGCAACTCCGAGCTCAGGAAAGCCTCGCTGATCGAGTCGGTCAGGCCGATCAGCGTGAGGTTCACCTCATCACTACCCAGGTCGATGAACTGGACTTCACGACGGATAATCTCCACCCATCCCAGGTACCCGGCGATTACATAGAGGGTGTTCTCGATGGTGTATTCCTGCTCCACTTCGGTGCCGTTTCGCCACCGCAAACTGCCGGTAAATATGGTCCCCAGATTAGCAAAGTCCATAATAATTACGTCCGTCTCCGGGTGTGGCCTGCTCCGCCGTTCAAGAGGTCAGGTCCGGTGGATTTTATAACTTTGACCGGCCCGGCGCATCCCAGAGCCGGGGTGCCACCGATGCCTTTGATTGACCTTCGGATGAAGTCGTGATTATTACCTGGACTTTGTACATTCAGTCGGCAAAGTACGGCGTATCAACCAGATGGGTCAGGAGAAAACCAGGAATTTCCACTATGTACGGTAGTTGAAGTGACCTGCAAAAACTTTCGGCAGATGGCGCAATCGCCAATTGGCTCAGGTTGGGTTCTCGGAAGGAGCTGAAAAGGATCCAGGGATGCATCCCCCGTCGCTCCGGCGGAAGCCGGAGCCCAGAGATGGCCCCAGGTTGATCCCGAAACGCCCCTGGATTCCGGCCTGCGCCGGAATGACGGAGCTCCGGCCTCGGGCAGATTTTGTACAAAGTCCAGATTACATCCTGGCTAATCACCCGATCAACCAGCCAGTCTGCTGCCCCGGCGCCATTTGCCTCAGGCAAAATCCTGCCGGAGTTGGGCCAGAATATACTTAACCGGCTGATTTCTTTGTATAATTCCTGCAGCTTGATCCCAAATATACAGACTTCAGGAGGCTAATTGATGGCAGACGGACTAAAAATGGCGCAGGTCCAGGCGGCGATGAAGGCCATGATGGACCAGGCCATGGAGAAGCCCAACGAACCGATAGCCATGTGCATCGTTGACGCGGCAGGCAACCTGGAAGCCTACGCTAAAATGGATAACCTGCGGATGTTTAGCCGCCGCCACGCCCAGCGGAAAGCTTACACCGCCGCCGTGCTGGGGATTGACACCGGGGCTCACGCCGAACGATTGCACCGGGGAGGCCGGAACATCGCCGATCTGGGAGACCCGATGCTGACCTTCGGTCAGGGCGGCCTGGTCATAATGAAAGACGGGGTCATCCTGGGCGGAATCGGCGTCGGCGGCTACCCCAGCGGCCAGGCCGATGAGGACGTGTCCCGGGTTGGCCTGAAGGCCATGAACCTGTAGCGGTCAGGTCAAATAACTTGCCAGCAAAAACTTCTCGGGTTTTCGCTGGCTGGTCTCTGGGGGCTACCGGCCCGGTAACGCCTCCGGTCGTCAGGAGCAGACTGAAAAACCGGCTGACCCGGGAGCACCAAACCGGCAGCACAAAATTGGAAAGGGGCAAATACGATGGCAACTGTAACTCCCACAATTGACTCACAGGTACATGCCTACGAGCGGAACCGTCCGGAGCGTCCCTGGAGCGGATTCCTGCAGGGACCGGATGAGGTCACCGGCGACGACATGGTGGCAGCGATGGACGCCGTCGGCGTCGATGGGGCTTTGCTGGTTTCGCCATTCAGCCTGTATCGCTACGATGCCAGCTATGTGCGC
>DASTLM010000011.1:0-6401 GCA_035714945.1 Dehalococcoidia bacterium
ACCTGACCGAGGGCGTAAACGGGGGTCCTGGGAGAAGCTGGGCGAATATACCGACGTTGGTGGATGGAATCCGGAACATGACTGTGGTTTCGAGTCCGATCAGATCATTACCGAGGGGGGTGGGGTGGTTTTTATTCGCAACACCGGAGTCGAGGAGGCGAACTACAAGTGGTTTTCGGTAAGAGAGATCGCTGCCTTCAGTGATTAGCCAGGATTAGCCAGGATTAGCCAGGATTAGCCAGCCATTGCCACCCCGGCGCCAGGAGTTAAATGATTAGCAATTGATGTGCAAGTAATTACCCAAGATTCAGTACCTTATAGCCAATCTGCATAGCCAATCTGCGCCCGGATCAGTTACTTGTACTACATCAAATTATATAGTATCAAGTTTTTCAATATAGATATTCACATTATAAGTAGTTATCTTGAGGAGCATTTCATCGTCGGGCCCTTCTCACCGAACTAACGCCCTGGGCGCCGAAACCTGTGCCGCCAGGTACACCCAGCATATTGAGGCCGTTGCCGGGCTGTTCTCGGACCTGTCCGACGCTGACCAGAGAGAGCTTTTACGACTCCTGAATCTATTGGGAGCCGATCTGGAGCGCCGAGGAATCGTCGACGAATACCCTGGAAGCGAGATCTAGGCGGCGGGTGCGCAGGCATCGCATCGGCCCTGGGGCTGGCAGGTAGTAACCAGGGCCAGACATTCAAAGAACATCAAGTGTAATCAGGAATTTGACAATCAGGAGGTAAGGCTGTGGATTCGAAAGTCATGAATTTGTTGGATCAGATGCCAGTCCTGGCGCACGTCCCGCAAGATCTCAACCAGGCGTTGGTCTCGGAACTGATAAACCTCGTCCAAAAAGCCGAGCTACAAGAAGAAGCCAATCACCGATCAAAGGCAACCCATTGGGCCTATCGAGTGCCGTTCCCCGGGGTGCGATACTACGCCTACGAGTAATCAAGTACTCCGGTCAGGGGCCAATCTCAATCGAGCCGATACTTGATCCTGTAGGGAAGGGCGGTCCTGACCGGTGCCACTGTGATCAGGCCCCGCCCGAGGAAAGGGCCGGCCAACTCCAGAAAACAATGGCAATGCGGTGGTTTACCCTGCCCAATTCTTGGCCGTGGGCGCGTTCGGCTCGGGCGGCTCCCAGCCAGGTGGCTTCCTTGAGAAGTCTGCGAGAAGTCTGCTTCGGTCCAACCTTTCCAGGAATTCGGGAAACCCCGCTTGGGCAGCGTTTCCCGATTCGTAGCCTCGTCCCAACGCCTGCTTCACCAGTCCATCAAATCCGTCAGGTACGATCAGGGTCTCACTTCAGACGGCACCCCTTTTTTGATGAACCCTGGGATACTGGGATCTGACCGATGGCCCTCGCCCAATTGACAGTATAAAATGAACCACAATGATTAACTTTGAATTTCACTTTGAATTTCACTTTGAATGTCGATGTGGACGTAACCTGAACCGCCTCGAAGATGGCTCGACCAGAACAACATGAACATCATCGAATCAAAGGTGAAGATTCAAAATGAGGAGTTCAATGAGAACCAGAAGCGAATGGTGGTTCTGGTCAGTGAGCTCAAGGACCGGCTGGCCTCGGTTCGCGAAGGAGACCGGTCCAGGGCCGCCGACCTTCACCGAAGCCGGGGTAAGTTGCCGGTACGCCAACGCATCGAACGGCTCATGGACCCCAACACACCATTCCTGGAGCTAAGCCCACTGGCAGCCTGGGGAATGTATGATGGCGAAACCAGGTCTGCCGGTATCATTACCGGGATTGGTGTGATCCACGGCAAAGAAATTGTGGTGGTGGCCAACGACGCGATAGTGAAGGGGGGCACCTACTATCCGATTACCGTAAAGAAGCACCTGCGCGCCCAGGAAATTGCGCTGGAAAACCGTCTGCCCTGCATCTACCTGGTAGACTCAGGAGGGGCCTACCTCCCCCTCCAGGCCGAGGTGTTCCCAGACCGCGACCACTTCGGACGAATTTTCTACAATCAAGCCCAGATGTCGGCCCAGGGTATTCCCCAGGTAGCGGTGGTCATGGGTTCCTGCACCGCGGGCGGAGCTTACATCCCGGCGATGAGTGACGAGGTGGTGATCGTCCGTGGCCAGGGAACCATCTTTCTAGGCGGTCCTCCGCTGGTACGAGCGGCCACCGGCGAAGAGGTCGACGCCGAAACCCTGGGGGGCGCCGACGTCCACACTCGAGTTTCTGGAGTGGCGGACCACTATGCCCTGGACGATGACGATGCCCTCGCCATCACGCGCAACGTCGTTGAGAATTTCGTGGCGCGGCCCAACCTCCCCTTCGAAGTGCAAACGCCCGAGCCACCGCTCTACGATTCGCAAGACCTTTACGGCATTGTTCCAGCGGACAACCGGCGACAGTACGACGTACGCGAGGTAATCGCCCGCATCACCGATGGAAGCAGGTTCCATGAATTCAAAGCCAACTACGGCGAAACCCTGGTGTGCGGTTTCTCTCGTATCTGGGGCTATCCGGTAGGAATAGTGGCCAACAACGGGGTCTTATTTTCGGAAAGCGCCCTCAAGGGGACCCATTTCATTGAACTATGCTCCCAGCGGGGTATACCTCTGCTTTTTCTGCAAAACATCACCGGGTTCATGGTCGGGAGACAATACGAGGCAGGAGGAATTGCCAAGGATGGCGCAAAATTGGTCATGGCCGTGTCGAATGCTGCCGTACCCAAATTTACCATCGTTATCGGAGGATCCTTCGGGGCCGGAAATTACGGGATGTGCGGCCGGGCGTTCCAACCCAGGTTTCTGTGGATGTGGCCCAACGCCCGCATCTCGGTTATGGGAGGGCCGCAAGCCGCCCTGGTGCTAACGATCATCCGGCAACAACAGTTAGAGCGACAGGGTCAGTCATTAACTCAAGCAGAGCAGCACTCCTTGCAAGCCCCAATTCTGGCGAAATATGAGGAAGAAGGTAGTCCATATTACAGCACCGCTAGATTGTGGGATGACGGAATCATTGATCCCAGGGATACTCGGACCGTAATCGGCCTGGGAATCGCGGCCTCCCTCAACGCTCCCTTTCCTCAGGGAGGCCGGGGCGTCTTCCGGATGTAGAGTCAAGGCCCGATCTCACCCCTGATTGGGGAGATCCTACCTTGCCGGGAGGGCCGGCCCGGCGCAGTGGACCCCGGTAGGGTGGCGTCAAGGAGTTTCCGGTTGGTAATTCTTGCCCGGCAACTGGTTTGGCTCGCATGTTTTCTAAAGTACTGGTGGCCAATCGGGGCGAAATCGCGGTCAGGATACAACAGACATTGCAGATCCTGGGTGTAGCCACCGTCGCGGTATATTCCGACCCGGACTCCACCGCGCCTCACGTCGCCATGGCCAGCGAAGCCCATTCCCTGGGCGGACAGACTGCTGAGGAAACCTATCTCGACATTGAAAAGCTGATCGGAATCGCCCGGAGATCCGGCGCAGAAGCCATTCATCCCGGCTATGGGTTCCTATCGGAGAATCCTCGGTTCGCCCGAGCCTGCCAGCAGGCTGGCCTGGTATTCATTGGACCTACACCAGAGAACCTGGAAGCCCTGGGGGATAAGGTCCAGTCCAAAGAGATCGCAAGACGCGCCGGTGTCATCGCCCTGCCCAGTACGCCAACCTGCAGCCGGATCGATGATACGGTAGAAGAATTCGTGAAAGAGTGGGGATTTCCGGTCCTGGTCAAAGCGGCTGCCGGTGGCGGTGGTCGGGGAATGCGGCTGGCCGGGGATGCGGGACAGTTGCCGTTTTCCCTGGAGTCGGCAAGTCGTGAAGCTGCCGCGGCATTCGGCGATGGCCGGGTATTCCTGGAAAAATACCTGCCGTCGTCCCACCACGTCGAGATACAGGTCCTGGCCGATGGGCACGGCAATACGGTCCATTTACTGGAACGGGAGTGCAGCGTCCAACGCCGCCACCAAAAAATTATTGAGGAGACTCCTTCGCCGGCGCTGACTCCGAAACTGAGGGAGCTGTTGGGGCAGGCCGCCTTGAATATCGCCAGGGCCGCCGGATACCTCAATGCGGGGACCGTTGAGTTTTTGCTGGACCCGATGGCCCAGCGGTTCTACTTCCTGGAGATGAACCCCCGACTCCAGGTAGAACACCCCATAACCGAGGCAATTTTGGGAGTTGACCTGGTCGGCTGGCAGGTCCGCATCGCGGCCGGTGAAACCCTGACCCTGCATCAGGATGACCTGTGGGCTAATGGTCACGCGGTGGAGTGTCGTATCTACGCAGAAGATCCCTACCAGAACTTCGCTCCTTCGACCGGCACTCTGGCGCTGTGGAGGCCACCTTCCGGGCACGGACTGCGCCTGGACTCGGGTGTAGCACAAGGACAGCGCGTCCCGGCATTCTACGATCCTATGCTGGCCAAACTGATCGCTTGGGGTCCGGACCGCCCGACCAGTCTGCGCAGAATGGACCTTGCGCTGGCGCAATTTCCGGTCCTGGGCCTGATAACCAACATCCCCTACTTACGAGAGGTGATCCGCCATCCCCGGTTTCAAGAAGGAAAATACGACACCGCCTTGCTGGAGAGCGAAGTCGGTCTAAATAAACCTGCGGTCGCCGCAGAATCCGAGGAACTGGCCAGAGCACTGGCAGCCTGGGCTTCCGGTAGTTACTCTGGCGACGGGCAACTGTCCCGGAGCGGACTCCCCGCCCAAAACCCTTCGCCCTGGCACAACATTGGCGGTCTGAGGCTGCCGTGATGCGGGGGCAGCTACGGCAGGCTTACCCAAGATCCGGCCTGGTCTTCGGATATCAGGTGGAAGAACTGAATAGCACTGTCCGAGTAACGCAGGATGGTCGGGAAACAGCGCTGATCCTTCATTCCCAGGGCACCCAGGAAGGATGGTGCCGGACTTCTGATTCGCGATCGCATGGTTTTGCCTCGAGTTGGGTCGGCAGCGCGCTGCATTTGTGGCTAGACGGTAACCTCTACATATTTGAACGGGTGGAGCGCACTCCAGGCAGCACCCGCCAGCCGCTTCATATCGGAGGAGATGTATTGGCGCCCATGCCGGGAACCGTAATGCAGATTCTGGTCGAGGTTGGCAGCGTGGTGGAACCGGGCGACCGGTTAATCATAATGGAGTCCATGAAGATGGAATTAGTAATCGACGCGCCGCGAGGCGGGGTGGTCAGGGGGATTTCGGTGTCCCCAGGGAGCCTGGTCGACAAAGGCATGCGGTTATTGGTGTTGGAGGCGCCTGCCCAGGACGGCTAGTCACAGCGGCACCCAATGCCCCGCAGGCCCGGCGACCCGGCTGCCAGTTCAGCGACCTGCTGAAAACTAATTTCCCCGGCAACAACCAATTGCCGGGGAATGGACCAGCGGCTAATTCTCGAAGGGAGTGGGCATCATCTCCACCGGGACTTCAATCAATGTTGGCCGGTTTCCGGCAATGGCGTCTTTGATCGACTGCTCAAGCTGGTCCGGGCCTGCAGCCCTCATGCCCCGGGCTCCGTAGGCTTCCGCCAACTTCATGAAATCTGGATTGTGCAATTCCACTCCGATGGTCCTGCCCTGAAACCGGTTTATCTGGTCCCTCATGACGTTGCCGTAGGCGCCGTCGTTGAATACGACGACCACTGCGTTGATGCCATACTGGACCGCGGTCGCCAGTTCCTGGGAATTGAACAGAAATCCCCCGTCCCCGGATAACGCCACCACTGCCTTGCTGGGCTGGGCCACTTTGGCACCCAGCGCCAGGGGGAAAGCGTAACCCAGATTACCCGAGTATGAGGAGGTTAAAAAAGTCCCCGGTTGGTATACCGGATAGAAACCCCGGGCGTAGTAGCCCATTTGCGTCATTCCGGAAATCAATATGCCGTCATCGGGTACTGCCGACCGAACGGCCGCGATCAGACTCTCCTGGGGTTCAACCCGAAGCGCGGTCTCGCGACGACGACGGCACAAAGCGTCTACTTCTGCGTGGCGGTTGGCCCGGGCGGAAATCATGCCGGACAACGCCACACTAATACCTTCCAGGGTTGCCCGGGCGTCCCCGACCATGCCAAAGGTGTTTTCGTAGTTCCGCCCCACTTCGGTCCCATCAATATCTATTTGCACCACTCTTTGCCCGTTTAACCATGCGGGAGCGGCCAGGCGGGTACCAACCGCCAGAATGACATCGAAATGCGGAGGTTCTTTGGCAATGGGGTCATTTCTCAACCGCTGCGCGCCCAGCGCCAGGGGATGCCGGTCGGATATGGCCCCTTTGCCTTCAGCCGTGGTGATGACCGGGGCTTGCAGCTGTTCGGCCACCCTCTGCAGCGCCTGGGAGGCCCGGGAGGAGTTTACTCCTCCACCGGCCCAGATCAGGGGACTGGCAGAATTCGCCAGAATCCGGGCGCCTTGCTG
>DASTLM010000012.1:0-5899 GCA_035714945.1 Dehalococcoidia bacterium
GTCGGGTATCCGGTCCAACGGCGTTACCGGCAATCGCGAAGGGTATACCGAAGGTGTAGTGGAAAACCTAGCAAGCTTGGTCCGAGGGGAATTATCAAATGCCCGGCAAGCCTGAATAAGCAGAAACGCCAGGGTGCCCTCCCCCGACACTGATACCAGGCTATGAGCAGCACTGAGAGGAAACATGGATTTTGAGGTCTCCGCCCAGCAACGTCAAATTCTGAACGTGGCCCAGCGCCTGGTCCAGGAATCGTTGGCGCCTCGGGCCGAATATTACGATCAGGCCGGGGTTCATCCCATGGAAAGCTGGCACGACCTGTGGCAAAGTGGCCTGCTGGCCAGTGCGGTGCCTCAAGAATACGGCGGCCTGGGTCTGGACATGCCCACCTACTGTATGGTGATGGAAAAACTGGCCGAGGGCTGCACCAACACCGCCATGACAGCGCACATGCATTCCACCGTAATGCGTTTTATCGACGCCCTGGGCACCCGGGAACAGAAGTCACGGTACTTTTCTGAAGTGGTTGATCAGGGGAAGCTGTTCGGGAGTTGGGGCAGCGAACCGGAATCAAGAGGGGGCGCGGCCTACCGCCACACCACCATCACGCCCACCAACGCCGGATACGTCATCAACGGCGAAAAGCACTTCTGCACCATGGCGGGAGCAGCGCACCGTTATCTGGTCCATTGCCGAGCAGAAGGAGCCGATCCGGAACACGCCTCGCTGCTGGCCCTGGTGCCTCACGGCACTCCGGGACTCGATGTCTTCGGTGATTGGAACACGCTGGGGATGCGGGCTACCATCAGCCCCAGCGTATCTTTTGCCAACTGTCGCGTTGGTGATCAGGATGTGTTGGGGGAAGCCGGTCAGTCCCAGCGTTTAGGAGTGGGGTTGGCCTTCGGCCTGGGCTATGCCGCGGTATATCTGGGGGCGGCCCAGGCAGCTCTGGATTTTACAATAGAATATTGCAAAACCCACCGATTCGACCCCGACCCGGTACCGCTGGCGGAAAGTTTGATCGTTCAGCGACATGTCGCGGAAATGGCCATGGCCTTGACCAGTGCTCGCCTGGTACTGTACCAGGCGGCCAGCCAGTGGGTCGAATCTAAAGTCGCCGAGAGAGCGATATGGGCGGCCCGGGCCAAGTACCTGGCGACCCAGGCGTCTCTCTCGGTCACCAGCCTGGCGATTCAGACGGTGGGAGGGCGCAGCGCCCACAAACGCATGCCCCTGGAACGAATATTCAGGGACGTGCGAACCTGTACTCTCATGCCGCCCAATCTGGACCAGACTATGGAGATCATCGGCAAGGCGCAATTGGGACTGTTCGACGCCCTGGTTACCGCTGAGCGGTAGGCCATCAGTCCATCCGGCGGTTCGCTGATTGCCACTGTTGACAGGCTGGGTCCGGTCCACAATGACCTGGCCGGCGTATTGCAGGCGGTGAAAGTTAGCGCCTGGCCTCAAATGCTTCGATTTTGTGCTCTTGCTGCAGGGTCAGGCCAATCTCATCCAGACCGTTGAGCAGACACTCTTTACGAAAGGGATCAATGTCAAAGGTCAGCACCACCTCTTCGTCCTCGTCCCAGATGCGCTGGGCTGCCAGGTCTACGTTCAGCCGGGTGCCCGGGGTTTGCTTCAATTTGTCCATCAACTGCCTCACCTGGTCCTCAGGCAACACCACTGGCAGCAACCCGTTCTGAAAACAATTGCTAAAGAAAATGTCGGCGAAGCTGGGGGCGATGATACAACGTATCCCGAAGTCCTCCAATGCCCAGGGTGCGTGTTCCCGGGAGGACCCGCAGCCGAAGTTGCGCCCGGCCACCAGGATGCTGGGATTCTGGTATTCCGGGTTGTTAAGCACGAAGTCCGGGTTGGGACTGCCGTCCTCTTTAAACCGCCAGCTGCCAAACAGGAACTGTCCATAGCCGGTGCGCTCAATGCGCTTCAAGTGGATGGCGGGAATTATCTGGTCGGTGTCAACGTTGACCCGGTCAATGGGTGCGGCGACGCCGTTCAATCTGACAAAGGGTTGCATTGGATACTCCTTTATTTCCACTCTCGGATGTCAACAAAGTGTCCGGCGATGGCTGCTGCGGCGGCCATTGGTGGGCTGACCAGGTGGGTGCGCCCGCCCTTGCCCTGGCGCCCTTCAAAGTTACGGTTGGAGGTTGAGGCGCAGCGCTGACCAGGCTGCAACACGTCCGGGTTCATGCCCAGGCACATCGAGCAGCCGGCCACCCGCCAATCGAAACCGGCGTCGGTGAAAATACGGTCCAGACCCTCTTCCTCGGCCTGCGCCTTGACCCGGGCGGAGCCGGGGACCACCATGGCGTATACGTCCGGGTGGGCGTGCCTGCCCTTGATAACCTCGGCGGCCGCTCGCAGATCGTCAATCCGGCTATTGGTGCAGGCCCCCAGGAACACCCGGTCAATCTTGATGTCTTGAATTGGGGTGTTGGGCTCCAGGCCCATATAGGTTAAAGCCCGCTCCGCCGCCTGGCGTTCGTGGGGCTGGCTGAAGGATGCCGGGTCAGGGACTCGGCCGGTAATCCCGGTGACCATGCCGGGGTTGGTCCCCCAGGTGACAAATGGCTCCAACTCGGCGGCCTCAATCTCCACTGTTTGGTCGAAGGTGGCCCCGGCATCGGTGGGCAGCTTGCGCCACTCCGCCACCGCCGCCTCGAATTCCTGACCCTTGGGGGCGAACTGACGGCCCTTGACGTAGTCGAAGGTGGTCTGGTCCGGAGCGATCATGCCCGCCCTGGCCCCGCCTTCAATACTCATATTGCAAACGGTCATCCGACCGTCCATCGAGAGGGAGCGAACGGCCTCACCGGTGTATTCGATGACGTGGCCGATGCCGCCGTTGATGCCGATCTGACCGATGATGCCCAGGATCAAATCTTTGGCAACCACACCCGGCGGGAGCGGGCCGTTGACCCGCACTTCCATGGTCCTGGGCTTGAACTGGCGCAGGGTCTGCGTTGCCAGCACGTGCTCTACCTCCGAGGTGCCGATGCCCAGGGCGAAGCAGCCCAACGCGCCGTGGGTGGAGGTGTGACTGTCGCCGCAAACCACCGTCTTCCCCGGCTGGGTATAGCCCAGGTCGGGGCCGATGACGTGTACGATGCCCTGGTTGGGGCTGTACCGGTCGTAGAATACGATGCCGCTGCCTTCAAGGTTGTCCTCCAGCGCGTCCAGCTGCCGCTTGGAAATCTCGTCGGTCACCGGCAAGGACAGGTCCCACGTCGGCGTATTGTGGTCCACGGTGGCCACGGTCAGGTCGGGGCGGCGCACCTTGCGCCCGGCCAGACGCAGGCCTTCAAAGGCCTGTGGGGTGGTAACTTCGTGGATCAAGTGCAGGTCGACGTAAATGATCGAGGGCTGCCCCGGCTCTTGGTGAACGACGTGCGCATCCCAGATTTTTTCGAACATTGTCTTGGGGGGCATGGTATATTCTCTCCTGGCCAGGCCACTGGAATTTCCGGGAATACCGGTAGGGCAGTCTGTGCGCTGGCTGAAACGGCCACATTATATCATTCACCCTGGGCTTTGACAGGACCCTGGGCTTTGACAGGACCCTGGCTTTGACAGCAGGGCAATCGCACCTTGCCTCGTAGAATGTTACCCGTAATACCGGCGGAAGCCGGTGTCTAGTTATTTTCCCGTGGATTACGGCTTCCGCCGGAACAACGGTAAGGCTCAGACCTCACTGGATATGCTATGGGAATGCGGGATAGATGGTAAACTGACATCTGGGGTTTCACTAAATACGTTTAACAAAATACAATGATAACGCTGTAGCATCCGGCCCCCGGGTCGGGTGAGGATTGAAACAACAATGAGGAGCGAGCTCGCTGCTCCAATTCCATTGATAATGATAAAATTTCCCGGCAAAAATTTCCCGGCAAAATTTCCTGAGAAATTTCCGTGACAGCATCTCTGGTCCAATCTAAAGAGGAGTCGAACAATGACGGCATCTGAGGAAGTGGTACTACCCCGCAACGTTACGCCCAAAAAGTATGCGCTGCAGCTCCAGCCCAATTTTCAGGACTTCACGTTCCAGGGCGAAGAGACCATCGACGTCGATATCTCCGAGAGCACTTCGGAGATACTCCTGAACTCGTCGGATATCGAAATCCAGTCGGCGGCACTGGTGCGCGATGGCGTAACCACCGGCGTCAGGGGCATCAGCTACGACCGGGCCCGGCAGACCGCCGCCCTCAGCTTCGAGCGGCTGATCGCGACGGGGCCAGCTCAGCTATTTATCAAATTTACCGGAATACTCAACGATAAGCTGCGGGGTTTCTACCGCAGTCAGTACACCACCGATCAGGGCGAGATCAGGTATCTGGCAACCACCCAGTTTGAGGCCACCGACGCCAGGCAGGCTTTCCCCTGCTGGGACGAACCGGCGCGCAAGGCCAGATTCGAGGCGACCCTGGTGGTGCCCCAGGACATGGTGGCGGTCTCCAACACGCCGGTCGTCAGTGAGACCCTCCTGCCGTCCCTTCTTGACCAGGAAGGGATTAAAGGGAGGTTGAAGGCGGTGCGCTTCGCCGAGACCCCAGTTATGTCAACTTATTTGCTGGCCTTCATAATCGGTGACCTGGCCCACATCGAGAAAGAAGCCGCCAGCGGCACCCGGGTCGGTGTCTGGACCACCCGGGGTAAGGAAGAGCAGGGCCGGTTTGCTCTGGACACTTCGGTGAAGCTGCTGTCCTTTTTCAACGACTACTTCGGGATACCCTACCCTTTGGAGAAGCTGGACCACATTGCCATCCCCGACTTCGCCGCCGGAGCCATGGAGAACTGGGGCGCGGTGACTTATCGGGAGACGGCTTTGCTGGTGGACCCGCAGAACTCCTCCGCCGGCACGCGCCAGCGGGTGGCCGAAGTAGTGGCCCATGAAATGGCCCACATGTGGTTCGGCGACCTGGTGACCATGCGGTGGTGGGACGACCTGTGGCTCAACGAGAGTTTCGCATCGTGGATGGGCACCAAGGCGGTGGACTGGCTCTTCCCGGAATGGCAGATGTGGACGCAGTTCGTCAACACGGACACCAACCGGGCCTTGAGCCTGGACGGTCTGAAAAACTCCCATCCCATTGAGCAGGAAGTCAAGGACCCGGCCGAGGTCAGCCAGCTTTTCGACGCCATCAGCTACAGCAAGGGCGCGTCGGTGATCCGCATGCTGGAGCAGTTCCTGACTCCGGAGGTGTTCCGGCAAGGGCTATACCGCTATCTCTCCAGCCACCAGTACCAGAATGCCCAGACGGCGGACCTGTGGTCGGCCCTGGAGGATGCCTCCCAACAACCGGTGACCTCCATCATGGGCACCTGGACCGGGCAGATGGGTTATCCGGTGCTGGACGTTTCAGCGCGGCACTCGGGCGGTCAGACCGACATTACCTTGTCCCAGAAGCGGTTCGTTTATGACCGTATGCTGGGCGCTGGGGAAGCGGAAGCCACCATCTGGCAGGTGCCGGTCCGGGTGGCGGGCACTGGCGATTCGCCCCTGGTGTCTCTGGTGATGAACGAACGGCAGGCCAGCATCAGTCTGGGGTCCGGGAACGGCCAACAGCAGTGGTTCAAAGTGAACCCGCTGCAGACCGGATTCTATCGGGTCAACTACTCTGCCGAGGACTGGGATCGCCTGGTGCCCGCCATCGAATCGCTGACGCTGCCGGCCACCGACCGGCTGGGCATTCAAAACGACGCCTATGCCCTGTCCCGGGCGGGGCTTTTGCCTCTGACCCAGTTCCTGTCCCTGGCCCGGGCCTACGAAAACGAAGATGACGCCTCGGTGTGGAGCGACCTGGCCAGCAACCTCCATGAAATAGAGACGCTGACCGCCCTGGAACCCTACTACGGAGAATTCCAGGCCTTCGCCCG
>DASTLM010000013.1:0-5146 GCA_035714945.1 Dehalococcoidia bacterium
TCAGCACCGCTCGAACGTCCCGTGGCTGGCAGGACTCGATGGCCTGCCCCAGGGCGGAGATCATGGCTGGCGTCAGGGCGTTGCGGGCCTCCGGCCGGTCCACCGTGATGACCGCCAGCGAGTCTCGCCTGGCCAGTTTCACTGTTTCTGGTGGCATATTCAGGCGCTGCCCCCAACGCGATGCCGGGGAAGATTCCCCAGCGCCGGTAGGTCCTCCCCGGTAAACTCCCGAGAAAAATCCACGGATAATTCCACCACGCCCAGCGAAACAATTACGGCGGCGTCGACGTTCATTGATCCCGAGAGGCGATCAACTGTTGGCGATCAGCTTGAGAAAGTCGTGGCGGGTGATGACGCCCACCAGGTGTCCATCCGCCATCACCGGCAGCCGGTGGATGCCCTGGTTAAGCATTAGCCGCATTGCTTCGGCGATGGGAGTATCTTCGTTTACGGTGGTCACTGGATGGTGCATGACGTCTTTGACCAGTTTGCCGCTCACTTTTTGAGATACTTCCTGGATGTGTTTCGGAGAAGTGGATGCCCCGAAAAGCGAGTAGATGTTATCGGCCAGCGGCCGAAACTTGGGATGGAGGCCAAAATCGGTGTGAGTTAGCAGCCCCACCAGGCGCCCTTGATCGTCCACCACCGGCAGGCAGCTGACGTTATTCTCCAGCATCAGCCGGGCCGCTTCGCCGACGGTGGCCTGAGGGTGCACCGTGATTACCGAGGGACTCATCAAGTCGCGAGCCAGCATGGATCAATCCTTGCGGCGTTAAGCCGGTTACTGGAGATTATCGCAAACCATCACTCATCTAATATTAGCCGGGTGCTGAAAAAGGGGAGTCCAGAGGGGTGAAGCCCCTTTGGCCGGGGTCTGGGGGTGTCCCCCAGATACAATTTCCACCCCCTTTCTGACCAGGAAGGGGGTAGGGGGATGGTCGAAAAGGGTTTTTCATCAACCTGTTAGATCCCTCCCGAAGGATGAGCACCGGTCGGTCATTATGGGATTGGCCACCTTCAGTGCCCTGGTTCCGCTTGCCAGGCCCGGGCCACGGCGTGAGATACCGCCGGGACCACTGATTTGTCCAGCGACCAGGGGATAATGCATTCTGGAGTCGGCTCGGCCACCAACCCGGCCAGGGCTTCGCCAGCGGCGGTCTTCATGCGGTTGGTGATTCTGGGTGCCCTGGTGTCCAACGCGCCCCGGAACACCCCGGGGAAGGCCAGGCTGTTGTTAATCTGATTAGGAAAGTCGCTGCGGCCGGTGCCCACTACGGCGGCTCCGGCGGCCATCGCCAGGTCGGGCATAATCTCCGGAGTGGGGTTGGCGGCGGCGAACACGGCGGCCCCCGGGGACATCGACCGGACCATGTCCTGGGTGACGATTCCGCCCACCGACAAACCAACGAATACGTCGGCCCGCTGCATGGCTTTGGCCAGAGTACCCGACAGATTGTCCGGGTTGGTGATCTTCAGCATTTCAATTTTGACCGGGTTCAGGTCGGTGCGGTCCCTGGAAACGATGCCCTGGCTGTCCACCAGGATCACGTTCCTGGCCCCGTACTCGATCAGCAGTTTAGCCGAGGCAATACCGCCCGCTCCCGCGCCGGAAAAGACAATTTTGACTTCGCCCATTTTTTTGCCGACGACCTGCAACGAATTGATGATTGACGCCAGGACTACGATCGAAGTGCCGTGCTGGTCGTCGTGGAACACCGGGATGCCCAGGTCTTGCAGCGCCGCTTCGATTTCAAAGCAGCGGGGGGCCGCGATATCCTCCAGGTTTATCCCGCCAAAAGTGGGCGCGATGTTCTTGACCGTCTCAATGATGGACTTGTTGTCCTGGGTTGCCAGACAGAGGGGGAAGGCGTCGATATCAGCCAGGGCCTTGAACAGGATGCACTTACCCTCCATTACCGGCATTGCCGCTTCCGGGCCGACGTTGCCCAATCCCAGGACGGCGGAGCCATCGGTTACCACGGCCACGGTGTTACCCCGGTTGGTCAGGGCATAAGATTCGGATTTGTCGTGGAATATCGCCATGCTGACCGAGGCCACGCCTGGGGTGTAGGCGATGGACAGTTCTTCCATGGTCTCCACCTTCATCTTTGAGGCGATGCTGAGCTTGCCCCGGCTGGCCCGGTGGCGAACAATTGCTTCTGCTCCGTAGTCCATATTTCCTCCTGGTACGCCCGACCCTGAGCCGGGGAGAATACTTCATAATCTTGATACCCGTGACAATATTTTGGCAAACGGCCGGTCTGCCAATTGGCTCGCTATGGTTAACACTTCGCCTCCAGGGCTCCATTACCCCGCAACTACCGGGTTACCGCCCCTTCCGAGGCCGAAGAGACCAGCTTGGCGTACTTGGCCAACACTCCGGTGGTGTACCTGGGCTCCCGGGGTTTCCAGTTTGCCCTCCGGTTATCCATCTCCTCCCTGGTCATCTGCACGTCCAGTCGACGGTTGGGGATATCCAATGTGATTATATCCCCCTCGGCAAGTAGCCCAATTGGCCCGCCTACCGCGGCTTCCGGCGCCACGTGCCCGACCATCGGGCCATGGCTGGCTCCGGAGAACCGACCGTCGGTGACCAGGGCCACCGAATCGCCCAGTCCCTGGCCGATCAGCGCGCCGGTCACCGCCAGCATCTCCCGCATACCGGGGCCTCCCTTGGGGCCTTCGTAGCGGATTATTACGACGTCGCCCTTCTGGACTTTGCCGTCCTGGATCGCCCGGAAAGCCAGCTCTTCCTGATCGAACACCCGGGCCGGACCCTGATATACCTTTTCCTGGTGACCGGCTACTTTGATTACCGCCCCCTCCGGGGCCAGATTGCCGTACAGGATGGCCAGCCCGCCGGTGGGACTGCGGGGGGCGTCGGTCGGGTAGATGATGTCCTGGTTCTCATTGGTAGGGATGGCGGCCATGTTCTGTTGCAGGGTTTTACCGGTGACGGTCATCGCGTCGCCGTGCAGCAGGCCCGCCCGCAGCAGCCCTTTGGCGACCAGGGCCACGCCACCATAACGGTGCAGGTCGGCCATGACGTATTTTCCGCCGGGGCGCATGTCGGCAATATAGGGGGTGTTACGGCCAATGCGGTCAAAGTCGTTCAAGTTCAGGTCCACCTCGGCTTCCCGGGCGATGGCCAGCAGGTGCAACACCGAGTTGGTGGAGCCGCCCATGGCCACTACGGTGGTGATGGCGTTTTCGAAGGCCTGCCTGGTCATAATGTCGCGGGGGCGGATGTCCTCTTCCAGCAGGCGCATCAGGGTGGCCCCGGCCTGTCGAGCTTCATCGACTTTGCGGGGGTCGATGGCCGGGATTGAAGCGTCGCCGGGCAGGGACATGCCCATTATTTCGATGGCGGTGGACATGGTGTTGGCGGTGAACAGTCCGGCGCAGGAGCCTTCTCCGGGGCAGGCGACGCACTCCAGTGCCCGCAGGTCCTCCAGGCTCATGTCGCCCTTGGCGTGGGCGCCAACTGCCTCGAAAACGTCCTGAATGTTCACATCGTGACCCTGGAACTGGCCGGGCATGATGGTGCCACCATAGACGAAAATGGACGGCAGGTTGAGGCGGGCGATGGCCATCAGGCAGCCGGGCATGTTCTTGTCGCAGCCGGCCACGGTGATCAGACCGTCCATGCGCTCTCCAAAGGTCACCACCTCAATGGAGTCGGCGATTACTTCGCGGCTGACCAGGGAGGCTTTCATGCCCTCGGTTCCCATCGAAATACCGTCGCTGACGGTGATGGTGCCAAACTTGAAGGGGGTGCCATTGGCCTGGCGGACCCCCTCTTTGGCGGCGTCGGCGATCCGGTCCAGATGGACGTTGCAGGGGGTTACGTCGCTGGCCAGGTTGGCGATGGCCACGAAGGGCTGGTCCAGGTCTTCATGGGTCAGGCCCATGGCCAGGAGCATGGCCCGGGCCGGGGCGCGTTCTGGGCCTTCAGTCACTTCGCGGCTGCGGCGCTTCATCCTGAGAACCTTGCTGCGGTCGGTGCTGGTGGTTGCCAAAGGGATGCCTCCTGAATCCGGGTGAGCGGTGGTGCCGGGGTCTGAAGCCTGGGAATCGCCGGATTCGGCTTTAGACCCTGGCCAGGTCGGCCCAATTATAGTCCTGACCAGATACACCTACAAGGAGGCGGAAATATGGGGCGGCGGCCAGACCTACTGTGGCCCCCCTTTCATTAGGGCGTAATGCCTGGGGGCGTAATGCCAGGGGCATAATGCCTGACACCTTCCCAACGTTCAGGTCATGCTGAAGGTGTACCGGTGCAACCGGGGCGGATGCAACCGGGGAGAATGACGAATCTGGAAAGGGGTTGCGCCCAGCTAGGATTTCTTGTAACCTTTGGGCTGGCAAATCTAGAGGAGGAAGAAGGGAAACCATGCTTAACCCGCTTCGTTGGTTAAAAGTACAGAAGGCCGAAGCCCACTGTGACATCCCTTGTGGCATATATGACCCGGTTACCGCGAAAATCGCCGCCCAGACGGTGCAGAAAATGGTGCTGCGCATCCAGGCGCTGCAGCCAGCCGGCACCGATGCTGCGGCGATGGCCACTTACGCCAATACCCTTTCCCGGTACGTGGCGGTGAAAGAGCAGCACGCGGAGATATGCAAGCACGAGTTGAGCGTGCTCTGGGCTGATTACTTCCGGCCCGAGCACATTGCGGCTCACCCGGACCTGCACACCAAATTTTGGAATGCCGAGAAGCTGGCCGGGCGCAACAAGCAGAACGTAGATATGAGTGCCGCCCAGGAGTTGGTGGCGGCCGTTGACGATATTGCCCGGGTCTTCTGGGCCACCAAAAATGTTACCTACAGTGATCCCAACGCCACGGTGCGTTACGGCACCTGACCCCTATTTTCAAAACCGGCGAACGCGGTAGGGGCAGGTCTCAAACCTGCCCCCGATTCGTGGGTCCGGTTAAAGTCCTGAAATCAAGCGATTGCCCTTAATGCTGCACCAACTATTTCAATGGCGCGGTCTATATCCGCCTCGGTATGGGCAGTGGAGACGAATCCCGCTTCAAACTGGGATGGCGCCAGGTAGACTCCCCGCTCCAGCAGGGCGTGGAAGTACTTGCCGTATTGGACGGTGTCGGCCTGTTCCACCTGACTCAAGAGGTCTACCGGTCCG
>DASTLM010000014.1:0-26005 GCA_035714945.1 Dehalococcoidia bacterium
CGCCTTGAACGACTTCCAGACTTTGGGCTTCAACGAGGACGAAAACGGCCAGACCGTCTTTGATGGGATACTGAGCCATACCGGCGGCGGCAGCGGCGATCAGATCAATTATCGGTTCGGGCAGACCGACCGAACCGAGCGCAATCGACAGAACCACTTGTACCCGGAGGGCGTTTTCCCCTTCGCCCACCAGGTGTTGACCGACCACCTGAGCGGCAAAACCGGCGGACGTGGTGAGCGGGGTACCGCCAGCAACACCAGGCCCAAGCGTTTCGAGGTCAACACCGCTAACGAGTATTGGTGCAAGGCCGCTTCATTGCTGCATACCGACACCCAGGGCAATGACCTGCCCGACCCGCCAGACGTGCGATTTTACCTGATGTCCGGCCTGTCCCACGGTGTGGGGGATATAACCGACCGGAAGAAGGGCCAGCAGTTTACCAACGGAGTCAGCCCTTATGCCGCCCACCGGGCGCTCCTGGTCGCCCTGGACCAGTGGGTGAGTCAGGGCGTCACGCCTCCGGAGAGCAAGGTGCCACGACGCACCGAAAACGCGGCCCTGGCAGTGCCGAGGCCCGGTTCTCAGACCGGCTACGTGCCCCAGGCCGAATTAGGCTGGCCCACCATCCCCGGCGTAACCTATAACGGGCTGATCACCACTCGATATTTATTGGACTTCGGTGCGGATTCCAGTGCCGGTATTCTATCGAACTACCCGCCATTGGTGGCCGGACGTCCGGCCTATCCAATTTTTGTGTCGAAGGTGGATCAAGACGGAAACGAAATCGCTGGCATCCGCTTGCCGGAGGTCGAGGCACCAGTTGCGACCACCACGGGATGGGCATTGCGCCGTGCCGGCTTCGGCGAGAACGAAGGCGGTGAATCCGACGGTCAGCACATACCCTTCAAGACTACCAGGGCGGAGCGCCTGGCGGCGGGCGATCCGCGTCTTTCCCTCGAGGAGCGCTACCAGGATCACGATGGATATGTTCTAGCAGTGACCAGGGCGGCCCAGAATCTCGAAAAGCAACGGTTGCTTCTGCCAGCAGATGTTCAGAGGTACATTGAAACAGCGCTGGCCAGTAACGTGCTGCGTTCATAAGTGATTGACGCGCTTTGCGCCCCCCAGCACCATTTGGGGCTGGGGTTGGGTCTCTGAGGGACGTCTCCCCGGCCGGAGCGGGCCGAGTATCCCTGGAGGCGCAGGTTCCGAAAAAGAAAGCCCCCGCCAGCAAGGCGGGGGCTTTCTTTTTCGGACTCGTCACCAGGACCATGCTCAATATATTGGGCAGAGATCCGGTAATACTGACCGCCGGGAACCGCCTCCGGCAGAAGCGGTCCCTTGCCGCCCCTCTGGGGGCTGGTCCGTAATCCCGAGGGGTTAGATCTCCCAAGGGCGCATCCTAGAAGGATATATTGCTGAGGTTCCTCAGCGGCTCGGTCGCTGCCAATTCGTGATTCACCCGCTCCTGGTCAGTCATTGCCGGACCCGTTAGCCAATCGTAGCCGACGGCCAAGCTCCTGACAATCCTGGGCAGCAGGTGGGCGGTGGTGTGTTCGAAATGCTTGGATATTTGGATCGTCATACCTTTCTCCTTTGGGTAGTGGCCTGATACTGGAGGCCCCTTAACATTTACAATAATGATACAACGCAATTACTATCATGTCAACAGATATCATCAGATATAATATATAGTCAAAACAGATAATAACTCCCGGTACCGGCGACCCAGGTTTAACTAAAGATTTCTCCCCAGGCAAGCAGCGACTGGCGATTGAATTCTATGGGTGCAAATCTTTCAGAATAGGGTGTATTTAACGGTGTATTTAACGGTGTATTTAACGGTGTATTTAACAATGTACCGTGCCCCTGACTCCCGCCGTTCACCTGGCTCTCCCTGATTGAATCTGCGTTGATATCAATTGGTGACCTCGTAATTGCCTGGTTACACCGTTTTCATTACTCACCTCTGAAAAGATGGTTGGCTAGAAGGGCCGCACCGACCGGGTCCTTCGGGACTTATTGGACTCTGACGACGCGCCTTCTGTAACTGGGATCAGAGCCCAGATGGTGACACGTTTACGTCGTCCCCGTGGGTGGACCGCCTATCTTGGAAATGACAGCTCATATGTTCGAATTGTTGCCACCAATTGGGACTGATTGCGCCGATAGGAGCACCAATAATTCCATTAGAGACGTTGACTAATAGCTACAATCGAGAAATACTACGATATACGTTATTAAATGCGATTAGTATCTCGGATTTGCTCAATACCGCCGGTGCTGGAGGTCGCCATTACCGTGGTCGCGGAGCGATGGCAAGGGTACCCTGAAAATTTGGCTGAAATAGCAGCAAGTGTTCTGGATTAGCGGAGGAAACGATGCACAATAATCGCCCGGTAAAGGTCTCTACGGTCGGTGTCCTGGTTGTCTTATCATGCTTGCTTTTCGTGGCTTGCGGACAACCGGAAGCCCCACCCCTGGCGGCCGTCGATCAGTCGACCATCCCCCAAGAAGAAGCATCGGATTTGCAGGTTATGATTGCTGCCGCCGTGGCCAAGGCAATCGCCAATCCCCCAACCCCCACTCCGGTCCCAAACTCAGAATTGCAGTCCATCATCGCTGAAGCGGTACAGGTAGCCCTGGCGGCCCGCTCCGCGCCTGCCCCTACAGCCAAGCCGGTCCAAGATATTGAGGCTATTGTTTCTGGCGCAGTTGCCGCCGCCCTGGCAGGTCAGGCATCCACGCCGCCCAGCCTCAGTCCTACTCCAGACATCCAAATGATGATGGCAGATGTGGTAAAAGCCACCTTGCTAGCAGTTCGAGAGCAGCAGGTAACTCAAGACGGCGGACACGCAGAGGACATGGCCCAAGACATGCCCCCGGATGGGCGTGGACTCCTGGAAGCGGTGGACAGTCACCTCCCTTTCACCACGGCAGGCCGAACCCCAGTTTCAGCCCTGAATTACGTGTATTCATCCAAGTGGAGCACCGTTAAAGACGGCAATTTGATCGCGCCCATCGGTGTAGCGGTCAATAGCCAGGGGGTCGTCTATGTCACCAATGACCTGGAAGACCAGGTGCAAGCGTATGGTCCTAGCGGTGAACCTCTGCTTACCTGGGGAACGTCAGGAAGTCAAGTTGGTCAGCTTGACCAACCCTGGGGAATAGCTGTGAGTGCGGCGGGTTTAATTTATGTCACCGAAATTGGTAATTACCGGGTGCAAGTTTTCGATGCTGATGGCGAGGCAATGGGCACCTTGGGCGATCGAGGAACGGCTAATGGTCAGTTTCTTGCCCCGGTGGGGATAGCGATAGGTCCCCAGGGAAGAATCTATGTGACCGACGCGATAAACGACCGGGTGCAAGTATTCGAACCCGAGGGCAAATTCATTTTCAGATTTGGCACCAATGGTTCCCGAACCGGTGAGTTCATCGCCCCCGTTGGAATAGCAGTGGATTCCAAGGGTCTGGTTTACGTGGCGGACCATGGCAATAACCGGGTGCAGGTGTTTGATCAAAACGGAAAATTTGTGACCAAGTGGGGTACCAAGGGGTCCGAAAACGGCGATTTCGATGCACCATTTGGGATTGCTGTGAACGATTCGGGACAGGTATTTGTGACTGATGCCCATGTTGGGGACCATTCCTCCACGGACCATGATGCAGCCAATCACCGGATACAAGTCTTTGACAGCAATGGCGCCTTCCTGGGTAAGTGGGGCTCCCCTGGCGTCGGCAACGGCCAATTCAGTTCGCCTTTTGGATTGGCGTTTGACCCCGATGGCAATTTATACGTAGCGGATCATCACAATGGGCGAATACAGGTGTTCCAATAATGGTCCCGGCTCCGTATCGGAGCAAATCCATTACCAGACAATAAAATAAGCAACAGCTGAGAAACATCATTGTCCTGCTGAGGCCGACCACATGGGGCACTTTGTGAAGGTAATGTCTACGGTTCTACCCAGGTTGAAACAAACATCGGCGCATAATGTAGCGATGGCGAGTATCGCGTTGTCGGGAGCAGTTCATCTTCTCATCATCCCAGAACAGCTCTCCCATAGCGTGGCCCACGGCAGCTTTTTCGCATTTATTGGGGTTGCGCAATTAGTCTGGGCGCTGGGCTTCCGGTGGCACCCCACGGCGCCCCTCTTCTATTGGGCCGGAGTGTCATTATCTGGCGGGATGGTCATTACCTGGCTTTTGGCGATTTTCTTGTCCACTCCCTTCTCGTCCCACCTGGAACCAGTGGACGCCGCCCTGATGGCCAGTAATTTTTTGGAGTTAATTGGTCTGCTGACCCTGATCAGGTACGGCGCAACCGGGGCAGGTGCCAAGGTCGACCGGTCACCGATATCTCGGCTGGTTGGCCGGTCGCTGGCAGCGTCAGTCATATTTGGAACGGTGGTCTGGGGCGGGGGGCAAGTAGGGGAATTGATACTTCCGGGATCCGCGGATGCTCGTGCCCAAGGATCCGCCCAATCCCTTGGCAAAGGCGATCCCTTTGGCCATGAGGTTATCGGAGCGCGTCTCCCTGAGTCCGTTCAGGAGAACTCAGCCTCGGATTCCCGGCCCAAACTCGACCTTCAGGCGATCACCAGTGCGGCGGTTGACGCAGCAGTTGTAGATTTAAAGCTGAAAAACTCTGGGGCCAGCCCGGACATTGCTCCGACGCCAACGCCCGGCCTGCCTTCGGATATTCAGGCCATGATAGCGGTGGCGGTGGAAGCTGCTCTCGGTCCGGACATTGCTCCGACGCCAACGCCCGGTCTGCCCCCGGACATTCAGGCCATGATAGCGGTGGCAGTGGAAGCTGCGTTGAACCCTGACCTGGCCTTGATTCCAACGCCCGGTCCATTGCCCGGTCATCAAGGCATGGTAGCGGCGGCAGGCGCCAGCGTGGTAGATCTTGAGTCGGCAGATCTCCTGGACAACGCACCCGGTGATAACCCCGGCAGGGAATCGGTACCGGTGCTTTTACCAGGCCGACCGGCAACAACAGTTGCACCCTCGCCACCAACCGAGGTGATCGAATCATCGTTGCCAGAGGAAAAACCATCGGACCTGAAGATGATGCTTTATGGGGGTGCTTTGGTGGCGTTAATTCTAGTCGCGGTGATTGGTGCGGTACGGACTTGGAATGACATAGGCTGAAGTTTTATGAGGGTCAGTTGTCCGAAGCGATTCGGGGTCAACTGACCTTTCAGTTTTGCAGAGATCTTTTACAGAAATCAATGAACGGATACTACTCAAAGTTGGGACAAAAACCGCATTTAGAATTGGATTGGTCCGCCATGTCAGGTGCATCTTGACGCGTAATCATGAACTTGAAACGAACAGAATAGCACTAATTACAATTCGATGGATCGCCTTGCTCGCTATCGCCGGTTCCGCCGGGGTGCACCTGTCCATCGTTCCGGTGCAATTCTCCCATTCAGTTGCTCACGGTAGCTTTTTTTTGTTGATTGGCCTGGCTCAATTCGGCTGGGCCGTCGCCTTCTGGAGATTTCCCGCCAAGGTCTGGTGCTTCATCGGGTTGGGGCTTTCCGGGGGAATGGTAATATTGTGGGCATTAACCCGATTGGTGTCGGTGCCCTACGCTCCATCTGCGGCACCCATAGATATATGGCTAATCCTGAGCAAAATGGCGGAGATAAACGGCTTTGTTGCCCTGGTCGGCTATCTGGCAATAATCGATCTGGATGATTCGCAAGAATCCGGGGTAACGTGGACTGTTGTCGGCGCGGTGACCCTGGCGATCGGGTTTGGCGTCTTGGTATGGGGAGCAGGACATTTTGCGGAAACGGCAGCGCCAAGCTTAGGACATGGTGTCCCAAAGGAAGACAACTTGCCTCAACGCCAGCCTGACCAACCCCCTCTCCAGGGAGCTACCTCCAACGATGGCGGTGCGGACCCCGCGGACCACCAGGAGTTTGATTCGACTGATGCCCGACTGGGCAACCCGGCGAAAGGACTGGATGCAAATGCGGCGCTGGACGTCAAAATTGCCCTCTAATGAGCAGAAATGATTTGAACTGGGTTAGTCTGGCATTTCAGGAAGGCGGAATTACGCCATTCCATTCCCTGGACCGATCACCCCACCGCTGGTCACACACCTGAACGCATTCTGAACAGGCGAAACCTTCACCACCAGATCCGGAGGAGTTATC
The DNA here is from genome assembly GCA_035714945.1 of Dehalococcoidia bacterium. Classification (GTDB taxonomy): domain Bacteria; phylum Chloroflexota; class Dehalococcoidia; order Lucifugimonadales; family UBA3495; genus Casp-Chloro-G3. Next base: position 6,175 of record DASTLM010000014.1, read on the forward strand.
GCCAGAGTTCAGGGAGGCCCGGGAGGCCAAAAGGTCCGCCTGTTCTGCTCCGTCAACGGTGGCCTGGTAGTCGATTTCGTTAAACGAGGTGGTTTTATCTCCGTCGGTCAGATCCTCATATTCCCGGAGCCAGCCTGCGTATTTCGCCGTATCAACGTCGGCACTGGCCGCGATCTCGGCACCAAGCACGCAATGCTTCCATTTGTCGTTCCGGATGGTCCCGCCCTCTTCTAGCTTTTTGGACAAGCGGGTAGCAACCAGGGCGCCATTGGCGCCATTTATGGGATCGGGTAAGCTGGGGCGCATCTCTTCCCATTCCTCAAGTTTTTGACTCCAAGCCGAGGCTGACCCAAAGGTTTGACCCCGATAGGTTTCAGAAGCGTAAATGGCGTCGGCGTCGATGTTGGGTTGAGAAAGCGCGGTGCCGGCGTCTACATCGAATACGGCCAGAGTTTCCCAGGATTCTCCATCCAGTACCACAAAGCGCTGGGCGGGAGCAGGACTTAACGTCTTAAAGTCTAGTTCAAGGGCCAGGGATTCATTAGGCAACAAACCACCAGTGCTACAGTTTTTATAGCCGATAACGTTCCCCTGGCCATCTTCCAGAAGGCAAGACAGCTGTTCAAACTTGCGTGTACGGAAAATCCGACTGATCCGACTGGAAGAATTGGTAAAGGTGACCAGAGCCCGGAAGAGTTCCTTGTCTGGCCGCTGGTCAACAAATTCGTGAACGGTGACTGTCAGAGGGCTCAGGACCGATGTATTTGTAGGCCCTGAGTTGTTTTGGCTTCGGTCGATTAATCCTAGCTGGCACCCGGCAGAAAAAAGGACGATGAGGCCGCCCAAGAATACTAATGCAATGGGCTGGGACAAAGACAACCTCACTTTCAATTAATATTTTCCGCAGGTACTCGATTGCATAGAATTTAGGCCCACTGGTATGCCTCGGAGTATAAGCTGATAGCTAGGTTACGTCAACTACTGCAAAATTCCTTCTTAGCTTCTTAGCAAAGCTATTGACATCAATACCCAAGGGGCGTAGCATCACGGGTGATGCACAAATCCTGGTTTTCCTACGGGTATTATTACTTTTTTACTGGCTTTGAATCAGCCGGTGAAGGATTGGTGCTCGGAGCCAGATAGCGGACCAGGACAGGCAAAACACCAAGACCCCAGCCGGAATGGTTGGGGTCTTTTAATGTGTACTCTTTTGATGTGTACCCGGATAAACCCCAGATCACCAATAAATGAGCAAATCCAAGCGGAGGAATTAGACCGTGCAACCGTCAGCGACCAGAGACGTACATATCCTGGATACCCAGCCCCTGATCACTCCCATCGATTTGGTCAATGAACTACCGATTACTCCAGAGGTGGAACAGGTGGTTTTGTCGGGAAGGGATCAGGTCAGAAAGATATTGAACGGTGAAGATCCCAGATTGCTGGTCATTGTCGGGCCATGTTCCATCCACCACGAAGAGTTAGCCGTGGAATATTCCGGACAACTGAAGCGACTCGCCGATAAACTCAGCGACCGCCTGATGATTGTGATGCGAGTCTATTTTGAAAAGCCCCGCACCACCATTGGCTGGAAGGGATTGATCTACGATCCCCATCTTGATGACACCTTTGATATCGAAACTGGTTTGCGCACCGCCCGCTCGCTGCTGTTGAAGATCGGCCAGATGGGCATGTACGCCGGCACTGAGTTCCTCGACCCGGTAGTTCCTCAGTACCTGGCGGGACTGATTACCTGGGCTACCATTGGCGCCCGTACCACCGAAAGCCAGATTCACCGACAGATGGCCAGCGGCCTGAGTATGCCGGTTGGATTCAAAAACGGCACCGACGGCAACGCTCAGATTGCGGTGGATGCCATGCTGTCGGCCCGCAGCCCTCACGGTTTTCTGGGCCTGGACCACCAGGGACGGACGGCCCTGGTACGCACCACCGGCAACCCGGACGGACACCTGGTGCTGCGCGGCGGCAACCAGGGCCCCAACTTTGGCTCGGACTCAGTCGCCGAAGCCAAAGCCCGGCTGGGGAAGGCCGGAGTGAGGTCACAAATCATGGTCGATTGCAGCCACGGCAATTCCAACAAAGACCATACCCAGCAAGGTGTCGCGTTCAAAGACGTGGTAGCCCAGAGGGTCGCTGGCGACCGGGACATCATTGGCCTGATGTTGGAAAGCAACCTGAACGCGGGCAACCAGAAACTGTGCGAGAACCCCGCCGACTTGATGTATGGAGTCTCGATAACCGACGCTTGTATTGGTTGGGATGAGACCGAAGCCTTGCTCAAGTGGGCCCACGACGCGGTGGCCGGCACAGTAAAAGTGCCGGTTAGCTAAGACCCGGAACACCGCTCGGCGAGCAGCTTGCCAAATAATGGGGCTTACTGTTTAGACCCAGTGGCGACTGATTGCGATTGGGTACGTCGCCATAAGATCTATTTGGTTGTGAGAAATAACATGATAGTTGTAATGGCAACCGGGGCCACCAACCAGAATCTGGAAGAGATCAAACGGCGGATCGAGAACCACCCGGGCCTGAGCACACGAATTATGTATGGCGTCGAGCGCAACGTGATCGGTGTGTTGGGCACCATTCCTCCTGACCTGCAAGATGAAATGGAGCAGGTACCCGGCGTTTCGGAGGTGGTTCGCATATCCAAATCATACAAACTGGCCAGCCGGGAATTTCATCCGGAAAACAGCACAATAACCGTTGGAGAGTCCGTCATCGGCGGCCCGAAACCGGTGATAATGGCCGGGCCGTGCTCAGTAGAAGACGAAGAGCAAATGGTTGCCACCGCCCGTGCAGTCAAGGCGGCAGGTGCCACTGTCCTGCGGGGCGGGGCCTTCAAACCCCGTACCTCTCCCTACAGTTTCCGGGGCATGGGGATTGAGGGACTGGAACTGCTGGACATTGCCAGGCAGGAGACCGGCCTGCCAATCATCACCGAGGTCATGGCACCGGGCGACGTGGACACCGTTGCTCAATATTCGGACATCTTGCAGATTGGCGCGCGCAACATGCAGAACTACAGTCTGCTGGACGCCGTCGGCGAGCTGGACCAGCCGGTGATGGTCAAGCGGGGTTTGTCGGCGACCTATGAAGAGTGGCTGCTGGCCGCTGAGTATGTAATGGCCGGCGGCAACACCAAGGTGATGCTCTGCGAGCGGGGCATCCGCGGCTTCGAGACCTTGACCAGATTCACCCTGGACGTGTCAGCGATTCCGGTAATCAAACGGTTAAGCCACTTGCCGATCATCGCCGACCCCAGCCACAGCACCGGCAAGTGGTATCTGGTCACGCCGGTGGCTTTGGCCGCCATCGCCGCTGGCGCTCACGGCCTGTTGATTGAAGTGCACCCCAACCCCGATATCGCCAAGTGTGACGGCCCCCAGTCGCTGACTTTTGAGAACTTCCGCCTCCTGATGGATCAGGTCCGGGCCGTGTCCGGGGCGGTCAAGCCTGAAACGGTACCCACTACCCGATAATGTCAGATTAAGGGTAGGGACTACTCCCCAGGGCTGAAGCCAGGGGTTTCTGCCGATTTTACTGAATCCGGACCTTGGTCCGGGGGTAGGTCTGGCAGTTCACCGCACTGGCGCTACTGGCGCTTACCTGGTTGATTTCACCGAAGTCGGCTGGTATAATTTGCCGACCACCCTCAGAGAATCATGGTTACGTGGCTTACGTAAATCGCGCCTCCGTTTAAAATTGGAGACCCATGTTTCCACAAGTGTCCCTGTCCACGGTGGAACGTGAAGACGTTCAAAGGGTTTCTGATTGGTTGAGTGATCGGGAAGTCAATTCCTTTTGGTACGGGTTGGGCGACGACGGCCAGCCCATCCATATCGGTTACTCTCCCCAACAATTGCTGCGGGCTTCGGCCGCCGAGTGGCGCCAGGTCTTCGGAAACGAAGACCGTAAGATCTACTCGCTTCATTCTCCTGAAAGCCAGCACATTGGCGAGGGCCAGTTGGTAATCGAGTGGTCTCGTCAAGAAGCCCAGCTGTTCATACTGATCGGCCGCAAGGACCTGTGGCACCTTCACTACGGGACCTCCGCCCTGGTGCAACTGCTAGACGAGGTGTTCACTACCCTGGAGCTACATCGCGTATGGGTGGATGTTCCAGAGTACAACGAACATGCCTTGCAGATGTTTCGCCACCTGGGCTTCGTATTGGAAGGCCATCTGCGCCGGACCCATCGCAAAGACAATGAATGGTACGACTCTTTCGCCATGGGCTTGCTGGCCGACGAGTATGCTCGCCGTCGGGCCAGGCTTCTGGCCACCGGACCCGGACCAACGCTCTAAATACCCGAGGATTAGCCAGAAAATGTGGCTGACGCAATATTGTCTCCGTTTTGCTTGACCGCCTTCTCCAAGGGACTGAATGGACCTGAAGTTGCAGGCCAGGACTCGACAAGGGGGATGAAATGCCGGTAATAACCATCAATGGCCCCATTGGCAGCGGCCCCATTGAGGTGGGGCAAATGGTAGCCCAAATGCTGGAGATTAACTACGTGGACCGGATGGTGTTCGCTGAGGCAGCAAAGCTGGTGGGATCGCCGGTTGGGGCGCTGATTGAGAAAGAGCAGCGGGTGATCCGTTTCCCGGAGCGACTGGGGCGATTCTTGCAGACGATGCTGGAACGCTCGGCGATGTCTGGGGTGAGCGGCGAGCCCTACTTCGGGCGGGGTATCGAGATGCTACCAGCAGAGACCTACACGCAACTGGCCGGTGACCCGTCCTCAGCGGCGCAACAAGTCAATGACAAAGCCTTTCTCGAGGCCACTACGTCAGTCATCAAAGACCTGGCGCAGGCGGGTAACGTGGTGATCATCGGTAGAGGTTCCAATATAATACTGGCCGACACACCCGGCGTGTTCCATGTCGGACTGGTAGCACCTTTGAGGGTGAGGTCTGACACGGTAATGCGTCGCGAACACTTCACCAAGGAGGAGGCGACAGCCTACGTGGAGGAGTTGGAGCAGGCCAGAATTACCTTCTTCCGCAAGTTTTTCAAGGTGAACGCCAATGATCCGGACAGGTTCCATATGGTATTGAACCTGGGAATGCTTCAGCAGAAGACTGCCGCCGAAGTTATTGTCCACGCAGCGGGCGATATTTCATCCTAGCACCCGGCCCACGCCTACATAATGGTAACTTTGCAGACTTGGTTGAATCATCCGGGGAAGCCTCCATTGAATCGTCCGGGGAAGGCTAATCGCCGTTGATTCCATTTTCTGATTCCACCCCTCACCACCGGGGAAGACCGGTGATGAATCTTACCCTGATCATTATCAATGCTCTGGTTTTCCTGTATTCTTTCGCAGTCGGCGGATTTGGCTATCTGACTGGCGGCAGCAATAGCGGGATCATCGACTTTTTTTACACCTGGGGCTTCATACCGCTGGAGTTGACCCAGGGTGAAGCACAAAGCATCCTGTACCTCGGGTTCGGCCCTGGGATTGATATCGCCACCCCGGTGCCGACTTGGGTGACCATCTTCACCGCGATGTTCATGCACGGCGGGCTGCTGCATTTTGCCGGCAACATGGTCTATCTCTGGGTGTTTGGTGACAATATCGAAGCCCATATGGGGCACTTCAGGTATCTGCTGTTTTACCTGTTCGTGGGTGTCGTCGCCACCCTGAGCCACTGGTTTTATTTCCGCACGTCGGAAATGCCTCTAATTGGGGCCAGCGGGGCAATCTCCGGCGTGTTGGGAGCGTATTTGATGCTATTCCCCTACAACCGGGTCAAAGTGCTGGTCATATTTTTTCTGATTACGGCAGCGAGCCTGCCCGCGATGTATGTGCTGGGCTTCTATATGCTGTTGCAAGTGTTTCAGTTGGTGTCGTCAATTGGCGTGTCAGACCAGGTCAGCGTCGCCCTCTGGGCCCACCTGGGCGGTTTCGCCGCTGGAGCAGCCATCGTAGCGGGGTACAAGTTGCTCACCAAGCAGCCCGTATGGCCCTCCCGTTATGGCTCCCGTCCTCCTCCACCAACCACCCGATACTGGCGAGGTCGGCCTCTGGACTGAGCGGACCCAGTATCAGGGAACCGGGCGACGGGGATTCTGGAGACGGGCCTGAAGTGCTACTCAGCGCCGGTCGCCGACGCGTACCCTCGGGCAATCCATTGGGGGACTCCCTCTTTCTCCACCACCCGGATATCGTCCCGGCCATTCCGGCGCAAGATGCTGCCGGCAATGGTTGCCCGCATGCCGGAAGCGCACAGGACGACTATCGGCAGGTCTCTAGGCAGACCATCGAGATGTTCTGCCAGCTCACCAAGTTCAATATTCAGTGAACCCGGGATATGCCCGGACTGGAACTCGTTGTGCTGGCGCACGTCGATGATCAGGGCGTCCGGGGCTTGCTGACGGTATTTCTGCAGTGCGTCCACGTCCATCGAATCGGTGCCTTCAGTGGGCAGTCCGGCCTGGACCCAGGCCGCCAGGTCGCCCGATACATAACCGCTCAATCGGTCGTAGCCGATCCGGATTAGCTGACGAACCATTCCATCGTTAGTGGCTGGGTCGCCGGAGAGAATTACCAGGGGAGTGTGCCAGGGAACCACCCATCCCACCCAGGTCGAGAAGTTGTCCCCGTACACCACTGAGAACGCGCCTGGCACATGGCTCTGATTAAATAACCGATGTTCACGGGAGTCAATCAAAATTGACCCCTCAACCAACTGGTGCCAGGCAGACAGGGGAGTCAGGGAGGCCAGACGAGGAATCCCGGCCAACACATCGGGCCCCCGCCGGTTGATATCGGCCATGTACTTGTAGTAAGCCGGGTAGGAACCCAGACCCGTCAGGGCAAACTGGACAAAGTCCGACGCAATGGGACGCTCAACAAAGGGGTTGTGTGCCCGCTCCGCTCCAATGCTGCTGGGTATGCCGTCTCCGGATTGGGGACTGGCGGAGCAGAAGGAGCCACCACCGTGGGTAGGATATACCCTAACTTCATCCGGCAGCTTGAGCAGCTTCTCGTGGATGGTGTGGTGCAGCCAGCGGGCCAGGAAGGGCGCGATCCGCCGCCCCAGCAGGTCTACCCGGGCCGCACCGCCGGGCATCAGCGCGCCGCCAGTGAATATAGCGGTAGGCCTGTCTTGCTCGATTACCAAAAAGGAAATGTGCTCTGGGGTGTGGCCTGGAGTGTGGACCACCCTCAGCCTGAACTCGCCCAGGTCCAGCTCATCGTTTTCTTGAAGCCGGCGGGACGGGTACAGCAGGCCACCGGAGGCGCTGGCCCCAACTTCGCAACCGGTCTGCATCGCCAGTTCTCTGGCCCCGGAGACGAAGTCATTGTGTACGTGAGTTTCCAACGCGAAGACGATCTCCACGCCCCGATCACCGGCAATCCTGGTATAGTGATCCACGTCCCGCACCGGATCGACCACCGCCGCTTTCCCCGATTGCTCCGAGCCGATTACGTAGGTGGTATTTCCCAAGCTCTCAATTTTTACTGCTTCGATAAACATATTGCTGCGCCACCTGGGTCAGGCTTCGACCCTCTTCACGGTCCGTTCCGGGTTTACGCCCTTATTATGCCCCATAGTTTGGAGCGTCACAACACACCTCGCCCCGACGGGTGCTAATACCCTGGAGTCTAAGTAAAGGTTTCGTGAAACTGGAGTACAGGTAAAGAGGTGTTTCCCGGCCGTTTACCAGATTGTAATTGCGCAATGGCCATCCTGTACCAGCTTGCTTGAGCTTTTCTGCTGCGCTGATTACTCAGGAAAAACCGGGGCAGCGGCAAGGCGGGACTGGTTTGCGCCGGCGGCCGAGAACGATTGTGTTCCAGAATATGAACGAGGCATCATAAATGTCCGACCAGAGCTTGGGCCATAGTATGGACCAGATAATGGACCAGATAATCGAAGGTATCCCGGCATGGGTACAGGTTTGCGACCTTGAAGGAAGAATTCAGTCGGTAAACCCGGCCGCAGTAAAATTGTCCGGTTACGACCGCTCAAATATGGTTGGTCAGGCCTGGCCTTATCCCTGGTTCAGCGGGCTGGATGCCAAGTCGGCGGGCCACCAGGAATTGGCCTCCGGCCAGTGGCCCATTGCCGAATTGAGACGCTCCGGGTTTATCCCTGAATTTGAAGCTGCCTGTACGACCCCAGACGGCAAACGACTGGTCCTGGCCGTAACCCTTTCCTTGCTCAAGGACGAATCGGGCCAGGCTACTGGCGTGTTAATTTCGTCCTGGGACCTCACCGACCGAAAGGTCAGGGAAGCCGACCTGGGTCAGGCCCAGAAAATGCAGGCGGTGGGCCAACTGGCTTCGGGTATCGCCCACGATATAAACAACAATCTGGCGGTCATTCTGGGTTACTCGGAGTTTCTGCTGACCACCACCGGCTCCTTTGGGGAGGTGGTCAGGCAGGCATTGTCCGCCATCCAGGAACAGTCGGTAGACTGCGCCAACACCATCCGGCGGATCCAGCTTTTCTCCCGTAAGGTGCCAACTACCCAGTTTTCCAGTTTCTCGCTAAATCAATTGATTGAAAATGTGATCAAGTCCACCGACGCTCTGTGGGACAACCGGCCAGACGGTCAGGGGAGCCGCATTCGAGTCGAGACCGATCTGGCTGACTTGCCCAGGATTAACGGCTACGAGGCGGGACTGGAGGAAGCCCTGTCCAGTTTGGCGGTCAATGCGGTAGAGGCGCTACCCAACGGGGGCACGGTTGTCTTCCGCACCAAATTGTCCGGCGACCAGATACTCATTGAGATTGGCGACAATGGTGCGGGAATTACCCAGGAAGTGATCAACCGCGTTTTCGACGCTTTCTTTACCACCAAAGGCCCGGCCAGCTCCGGGTTGGGTCTGAGCATCGCCTACAATTTGATAACTCAGCAGGGCGGTAAAATCTCCGTCGATAGCCAGGAGGGTAAGGGGACGACCTTTACCATCGCCCTTTCTTACCAGGCGGCAGAAGCTCCAAGGGTCCCGATACAGCCCAAGCCAGGCCGCCGATCGTTGTCGATCCTGGTGATCGACGATGAACCGATGGTAGCCAATGTCTTCCGGACCTTCCTGGAGGCCTCTGGCCACCGGGTGGTTACCTGTCTGACCGGCTTCGGAGCGCTGGAGGCATTCAAAGTTCAGGCCTTTGATCTGGCCGTGATCGACCTGGGCATGCCGCAAATGGATGGCTGGGAAGTCTCTAGACGAATAAACCAATTGAACCCAGAATTTCCCATCGTTCTCGCCACCGGATGGAACATTGGCCTTGAGGACGGCCGAGAGCACGGCGCCCGAATCCGAGCGGTGCTGAAAAAGCCCTTCGGCATGCAAGACCTCTTCTGCGCAATTGACCAGGCTCTGGTCTAAGGGCAACCACCCGGTCTGCTTCGGGTACCCGAGTAATCCCGCATCTATCGGCCTGCCGTCAGACCCGAAAAAAGGTTTGACGCAGGCCAGTTTTCATCTGTGACCAGCGCTGACCACCCCCCCTTCCGCTGGTTCGCCGCCAGTGAACTCCTGGTGATTCTGACCAGGCTGGTCTCAAATCGCCGCCAATTATTCTCAATAGTCCCGAATATGATATTATATCCACGAAAACTACCGTCAGTTTATTGAGAAATAATTCCTGGAATTTAGTTGGAATTTAGTTGGAGGCGCATAATGCTCGATTACAAGCCAAACATGGTCTTGTCGACCCAGGAGTACAAGGTCGTTGGCACCCGGCCCATTCGTCCTGACGGTGCGGACAAAGTCACCGGCAAGGCCAACTACGCAGCGGACATCAACCTGCCCGGGATGTTGTTCGGCAAAGTCCTGCGCAGTCCCCATGCTCACGCCCGCATCAAGAAGCTGGATACCAGCAAGGCCAGGGCGTTTCCTGGCGTGCGCGCGGTAATCACCTCGGCTGACCTGAAGGCTCCCCCCGGGCGAGCCTCGGAATTGGCTGAGGGAGCGATGGTCAATTACAAATTCCTCAGCAATAACGTAATGGCCACCGATAAAGCACTGTATAAGGGTCACGCGATTGCGGCGGTGGCGGCGGCCAGCCCGCACGTGGCCGAGCAGGCCCTGGCGCTGATCGAAGTCGAGTACGAAGTGCTTCCTCCGGTGCTGAACGCCAAAGACGCCATGAAGGATGACGCGCCACTGTTGCACGAACGTTTGGCAGCCATGAACACCGCGTCGATTCGGGCCGGCGGCGTTCTGGACGATGACGACCCGCGCCGGGGCACCAATATCGCCAACCACTTTGAGTTTCGGCAGGGTGACCTGGAACAGGGATTCAAGGACGCCGAAGTCATTGTGGAAAAGGAGACCTCAACCGTGGCCGTGCACCAGGGTTACATCGAACCCCACAGCGGTACTGCCCAATGGCACGAGGACGGCACCCTGACCGTCTGGTCCAGCAGCCAGGGACAATTTACGGTCCGGGACTACACCGCCCGATTGCTGGGGGTTCCAGTGTCCAAGGTGAAGGCCATCCCCATGGAGATTGGCGGCGGCTTCGGGGCCAAGCTAACCATGTACTCTGAACCGGTGGCGGCGGCGTTAGCCCTCAAGGCTGGGGCGCCGGTCAAGGTGACCATGAGCCGCACCGAAGTGTTCGAGGCAACTGGACCCACATCCGGCACCAACATCCGGGTGAAAATAGGCGCGACCAAGGCGGGCAAAATTACCGCCGCTGAAGCGACTTTGATCTTTGAGGCAGGGGCTTTCCCCGGCTCGCCAGTCCCCGGCGGCGCGCAGTGCATGATGGGCGCTTACGACATCCCCAACGCTTACATCGAAGGCTACGACGTGGTGGTGAACCGACCCAAGACTTCAGCTTACCGTGCTCCGGGTTCCCCAGCCGCGGCCTTTTGTATCGAGACCGCCATTGATGAGCTGGCCGAGAAATTGGGAATTGACCCCATCGATTTCCGGCTGATGAATAGCGCTAAACAGGGCACTCGCCGGGTCACCGGCCCCATCATGCCCAAGGTTGGGTTTATCGAAGTCCTGGAGGCGGCCAAGGCCCACCCCCACTACAACTCTCCCCTGGGAGGTAAGTATCGAGGAAGGGGCGTAGCCAGCGGGTACTGGGGCAACAACACCGGGCCGTCCAGCGCCATTGCGCTGGTCATGCCCGATGGCGCCGTGAGCCTCACCGAAGGTTCTCCGGACATTGGAGGCAGTCGGGCGGCCGTCGCCCAGCAATTCGCCGAAGTGCTGGGGATACCCTTCGCCGATGTTCACCCGAAGATCGGCGATACCGATTCCATCGGGTTCACCTCCAACACCGGAGGCAGTGGTGTGGCCTTCAAGACCGGAATCGCGGCCATCACGGCGGCCCAGAGCATCAAACAGCAGATGGTTCAGCGGGCGGCCAGGATCTGGGACGTTGACGCCGCTGACGTGGAATACGCGGATGGGGTCATCCAGCACAAGTCTGACCCGGAGTTGAAGCTAACTTTCAAGCAGTTGGCGGCCCGGCAAATCCCCACCGGCGGCCCCATTGTGGGCAGCGCCGGCGTGAATCCTCCGGGGGCTGGGCCGGCTCTGGCCACCCACATAGTTGACCTGGAAGTGGATGTGGACACCGGCAAGGTGTCGATTCTACGGTACACCGCCCTGCAAGATGCTGGCAAGGCGATACATCCCAGCTACGTGGAAGGCCAGATCCAGGGCGGAGTGGTCCAGGGCATCGGCTGGGCGCTGAACGAGGAGTATTACGTCAGTGAGCAGGGCCAGATGATGAACTCCAGCTTCCTGGACTATCGGATGCCAGTCAGTTTGGACCTGCCGATGATCGACACAGTGATCGTGGAAGTCGCCAATCCCAACCACCCTTACGGCGTGAGGGGCGTGGGCGAAGTCTGCATCGTCCCCCCCATGGCGGCCATCTCCAACGCCATCTACCACGCCATCGGCGTGCGGCTGAACCGCTTGCCGATGAACCCGGGAGCCATCCTGGAGGCCCTTTGGGAGAAAAACGGCTCCAGATAATCAGGAGCGAATAGCGATGGCTGAAGTGTGGATTCCTCCTCAGATGCAGAAAGTCACGGGAGGGCAGGAAAAGGTGCTGGTGGACGGTAACACTGTGCGCCAGTTGGTGAACAACCTGGAAAAGCAGTTTCCGGGTCTGAAGTTGCTGCTCTACGACGAGGAAGAGGACGATATAATGCCCGGCCTGGCGGTCATCGTGGATGGTGAGGCCAGCCAGCTGGGACTGCTGGAGCGGGTCAGCGACCTCAGCGAAGTGCACTTTCTGCCGGCCATCGGTGGCGGTGTTCAGGCACCAGTCCTGGCCAGGATTGGCCCGTAGAACCTAGATCTTGATCGGGTCAATCCTGACCGAGCGCTGGTTCCAGGCCGACTCCACCATGGCCCGGGTGACCTCCACCACCCGCAGGCCGTCGATGCCCGAAGCCAGCGGCTCCCGGTCTTGCACGATGGCCTGACGGAAGTCTTCTACCTCGGCGACATAGTTGGACAGAGGGCCCAGACCTTGCTCTTCGGTGAAATCGCCACTGTCACTGACCAGCTGGAGCTGGGACGGAGCATTCGGAATGATGCTGGTGGTGTTGGTTCCCCCCAGCCGCCCGTTGACGCCGTACACTGTGAAGTCGTTGCGGGAGTCAGGGATGCGGCGGCCACAGACCACGTTGGCGATGGCTCCACCGGAAAACCGCAGCGATAGCTGGGCCAGTTGCTCCAGGGGTTGGGACTCGGTTTGCCCGTCGGTCATGGCCGACACTTCCACCACGTTCTCTGCGATGAGAAACCGCAGCAAGTCCACCAGGTGTACCCCGTTAGCCATCATGGCGAAGGCGCCGCCCACCAGATCGGCTTCAGTCCACCATTCGCTGGAGCCAGTGCGCCACGGCTCTCGCACCTGCCCGCGCTTTCCGCAGGCCAGCTGGGCGTGGGCCAGCACCGCGGGGCCGATGGTCCCTTCAGCGATCAACTTGCTGGCCTTGATATGAAAAGGGTGTTGCCGCAGGTGAAACCCGACCCCGAGTTTCACCCCGTTGTCCCGGCAGGCGTGGATCATGTGGACGGCGTCTTCCAGGTTGGTGGCCATGGTCTTCTCGGTGAGGACGTGTTTGCCCGCCCGGGCCGACTGGATCGTGTGCCGGGAGTGCAGCGAGTTGGGCGACGATATGAACACCGCATCGATCCTGGAGTCATTGAGCAGGTCGTCCAGCTGGTCGTAGGCGGCCCTGGCGTTGTGCTTCCTGGCAAAGGTCTCTGCCCGCTCCTGACTGCGGCTGTATATGCCGATCAGTGCCGTGTCGGGAGCGGCGGTGATTGCTGGTGCGATATGACCGTCGGCGTGCCGCCCGGTGCTGATTATTCCCCATCCTAGGGCCACCGTGTGCCTCCTGATATGCGAATGCAGGTTTTAACATATGTAATGGCGGCGCCGGTGGGCGGAGTATACCGGTGCTGAATCAGGCCAGGAGGTCGGCGAACCGCTCCGGCAAAGTATGATAAAGCCGCCTCAGTTCCGGTGCATGGCGCTCCTTGATGCGATGGTACAGTTCTACGGCAGCCGGTTCTTTGTAAGTATGGACCACCAGGTTGCGGTCTCCCGCCATATCCAGCCACGTCTGCTCGTCATCAAACCAGTGAGACTGGTACGCTCTCTGCAACACGGATCTGGGTGTATTCAGTTCGACCCCTTCCAGATATAACAGGCGTTGCATCGCGTGCCAGGCCAGTTCGTAAACAAAGGTGAAGCTAAGTATGGTGGAGTCCCGATAGGCTCTGACATCCTCAGGACCAGCTAGAGCCTCGTCCAGGCGGTCTAGAGCGTTCCCCAGATCATCGATGAACTGTTTTAGCCGCAGGTCGCTCATACAGGGTAACGCCTTCTCGGGTAATGCTTTCTTTCAGGTGGGGTGGAGCAGTCTCATAACGCAGCAGATCGATGGAAAGCAGCGTGCGCACCTCTTCCTCAACATAATCACGCATGGCCCGCCATTCATCCGGGGTGAGGTCGGGACCGAACACTGCCAGGTCAATGTCAGAGCGCTCTCGGGCGTCCCCTCGCGCCCTTGAGCCAAAGAGCACCACTTTTTCCACGTGGGGAAATTGACTGAAGCGTCGGGCTATTTCATGAATCACTGCTGGTTGCGGGTTCATGGCCTTACGGTAGCCAGAAAAGCCAGGATGGTCAAGGGAACAGCAATTCTAATTATGGGGGCAATCCGGACCTTTGATGGCTCCATATGCTAAATGGCTTTCCACGTCAAGCGGCAAATGGGCGGCGATAAAGTCAAAATGACGATCCCGGTGGACTAATATTGCTGGTGCCGCGGTGGCTACTGCTGCAATGAGCAGATCCGTGAAAGGTACAGAGATACCTTGTCGGCGGAGTTGGAAGCCCATACGGGCTGCATCCTGCCAGTTTACCTCGGTTACCGGCAGGGGATGCAGAGCAGAAAGCAGCTCGTCCAGGCGTTGCCATTCTTCTAGAGAGCGAGCGCCGCCCAGGAGTTCTAGTTTAACCATTCCCATTGTTGCCACCATATCTGCGGCTAGAAGTTCGTCAATTCGCCCTCGAAGCTCATCACTCCCCCTGCCTGGTGGGAGCACTTCTAGCCAGATAGATGTGTCTACCAGGTAGAGTTCACTGTAGAGTTCACTTCTCATCACGAAGCCTAGCCAACTCCTCAGAGGTCAGTTCCAAGTCTACCTTCCCCAGGGAACGACGTAACTCTTCCAGGCGATGTCTTCGAATAGCTTCTTTGAGTCCTGCTTCCACAGTGTCTCGAACACCTGTGGTGCCCAGGATTCGACGGGCTTCCTCGAGCAACTGGTCATCAATGACTACCGTGCGCCTCATAGATACACCTCATGTATATGTATTTAACATACACATGTATCATACACTGGTTTAATGGAGTCTGGGAAATCTTTTCATGAATAATGGCAAACAATTCTTTGTGAATCTGTTGGCGGATTCAGAAGGAACAACCCGCCGAAGGCAAAATTATGCATGACAGCTATGTGTATCAAGAATTATCGGCGGTTCTCCAATAATCTGGACAAGCAGACTCACAATTGCCGGATCAATTGATGTCCCGGTCCAATTGCGATGGCTGACAATCCAGCCGGGATTCCCCAGATCGAGGTAGTCGTATCGCGGCGAGCTTCTTTACGTTGGGCGCTGCGCAGGCCATCCTGGACCTCCCGGTAAACGACGGGAAGATGAGCGCTTTCACTGCCTCGTAATCACCCGCGAACATTCAACTCCCCACGGTTTCCCCAGATACGGTTTCCCCGGATATTTAAGAATTCCCTCGGTCCACGTTCCATCGGGAATGGAGACAGGTGTTTCGTTCCAACCTTTCAGGGGTTGGCACCCTGCCTTAACGCTCCTGCGTATTCTATGGTGATAGCGAAAGTCGGGTGTCTGAAATACCGCATTTCGGGGAAACCACGGGTTCACTCGTCTCAAGCGTTCTACGCTGGACCAACGCCTGGACACTAATGTTTTGTACCGCAGCGTGCCCGCACAACGCGGTCGCCAACACACTTAACCTACCAGTGTAACGGTGAAGACGTGGATGTACTTTAGGAAAACCGGGAGCAGTAGCCCAGGTCTAAACACCGTCGTTGGTGATCGCTCCTGGAGACCCCTGATACGCGGCTAAAAATGCAGACCCCCTTCGTAAGAATCGCTGCAGAACTTACATTCCCCAAACGAATGTTACAAGTCAAACCAGCAAGGACCGACAATGATGAGGATGTTTGCTTTCGTCCTGGCTATAGGACTTGCGTCTGCTGTCTCTCTTTCGGTGATGCCAGCATCCACTGGGACCGGTCAAGCCTTGGCCCAGAATATTTCTGCCCAGCAGGCAATGGTCACTTCAACCCTGGAAACCACGCCCGGCATTGCTCCAGTTCCAGCTAGTCACGCTGCTACAAACCAGGGAAGCGCAGAAGCAGACCTGATCCGGGTGTCGCTGGAAGAGCTGGTCCAATCCCGGAGAACCGAGGTTTCGGTGGAACCGGTACCTCCGTTGACTGACCGGATTTCACAGCAAACAACCGACCACGCCCCCCCGGCGCGAAAACAGCCCGGTGCACCCTCTGAGATGGCTGAGGATAACCGGGTTCTGGTCAAATTCCGACGCGGGGTCGGAGCGGAACATAGGCGCCAGGCCCACCAGAAAGTTGGGGGCAAAGTGCTCCGGGTTATACCGGGCATCGATGTGGAAGTCGTAGAGGTAGGTCACGGGCAAGGCCATGAAGCGTCTAGCCGCTATAGCAAGAACCCCCAGGTCCTGTACGCCGAACCGGATTACCTGGCGGAGGCGATCGGCTCCTTCGACGACCCCTTTGCCGAAGACGGGACCCAGTGGGCCATCGCCAAAGTCCAGGCGGATGAGGCCTGGGCTGTCACCCATGGAGACCCATTGGTCAGGGTGGCGGTGTTGGATACGGGAGTCGACCAGGGCGTCAGTTCCACCCACCCCGATCTGGCCGGCAAGGTGACGGCCAGTGTGAATTTCTCCGCCAGCTCAACGGACCACGATCTGCAAGGACACGGCACCCACGTGGCCGGCACCATAGCGGCAGCCACCAATAACGGTATTGGCGTGGTGGGGTTGGGCTTTGACGTCACCATCATCAGCGGCAAGGTCCTGGGCGATAACGGTTCCGGGTCCTACTCTTCGGTGGCCGACGGCATTGTCTGGGCTGCCGATAATGGCGCCAGCGTCATCAGCATGAGCCTGGGCGGCAGCGCATATTCTTTGGCCCTGGAAGACGCGGTCAACTATGCCTGGAACCACGGAGTAGTGGTGGTGGCCGCCGCCGGTAACAGCGGTGATACGTCTCCGCATTATCCGGCGTACTACGAAAACGCCATCGCCGTGGTGGCCACCGATGCCAACGACCAGGTGGCGTCATTTTCGACCAGGGGCGCTTGGACGGACATCGGAGCACCGGGAGTCGGCATACTCTCCACATTGGTCGGCAGCAATTACGGATACAAAAGCGGCACTTCCATGGCTACTCCCCATGTCGCCGGACTGGCAGCACTGCTTAAATCGCAGAACGGCGGGCTCAGCCCGGACCAGGTCAAGAGAATTCTCACCACCACCGCCGAAGACCTGGGGGACGCGGGTTGGGACCCTCTCTACGCTTCAGGGCGCATTAACGCTCTGCGGGCAGTGCAAGCAGTGGCTCAAGGGAATACCAGCTTCCCCACCGCGGCGATATCCTCCCCGGGGAATGGTGACATCGTTTCCGGGACTACAGTGAACGTTAGCGGAACCGCTGCCGGCACCGGGTTCTCCGATTACCGGGTAGAATACGCGGTATCTGGTAGCAATAGCTGGAACCCAATTGCAGCGGCAACAGCCCCGGTAGTCGATGGATTGCTGGCCACCTGGGATACCCGGTCGCTGCGCGACGGCGAATACTCTCTGCTGCTCACGGTCACCGACACACTGAACCGGCAGATCTACGATGCCGCTACGATAACCGTGGACAGTTATGAAGCAACTATATCCTTCCCAACCCAGCTCTTTTCCCTGGGAACTATCGATGTTCTGGGGACCGCCGCCACCAGGAACGGGGTGCCATTCGCCTCCTACAACCTGGAATGGGGAGTGGGATCTTCCCCAGCGTCGTTTTTGACTACCGGTATTACGCTGGTGAACGGCGGTCTGCAGCCCGTCAACGACGGCAAGCTGGCCACCTGGGATGCTTCCGGCCTCAGCGACGGACAGACTTATACCCTCCGGTTAACGGTGGTTTCAGGACTGGGGGGTTCAGAGCAACACTCGGTAACTGTCCGCGGCGATGCGGACCTGGTGCCGGGGTGGCCGGTAGTCCTGTCCACTACCTCCAAAAAGTTTGTCGTACCCACTGTCGCCGATCTGGACGGTGACGGTAGCCAGGAAGTTATTCTTGCCGGTCCTCATGAGCACATTCGCGTACTAAACAAGGACGGCAGCGACTTCCCGGGTTTCCCGGTAGTAATGAACCCGGGTGACGAATTCCGTTGGGGAGTCAACGTGGCGGACCTGGACGGTAACGGGACCCGGGAGATCATCGCGGTGGTCAAGAACGCCTCGGGGTCACCGCGGAGCAGTATTCTGGTCCAGCAGCATGACGGCACTCCTTACCCCGGCTGGCCCGTTCCCTCGTTAAAAGCGTCCCAGGACTCCTGGGACCTGACTCCGTCGGTGGGAGACCTGAACGGAGACGGAAAGAGCAACCTGATAACCATCGAAGTGTTTACCTGGGTTTCCCACACGGACGTCACGCTCCATGCCTACAAACTGGATGGGACTGAACTGCCCGGTTTTCCAAAAGTCCTCCAGTTGCCGCCCACCGGCTTTACCTCCAACGACATATACCCATCGAAACACGGCGTGACCTCGCTGGTGGACCTGGACGGGGACGGGAGCCTGGAGGTGGCGTGGAGCTACAGCAATCGGGTCTACCTCTTCGACCATCAAGGCAACGTCCTCCCGGGATGGCCTTTCATTGCCGCGTCTTACAACGGGAAGACCATGCTTTTCGAGAACGCTTCAGCCAGTGGAGACCTGGACGGTGACGGTCAGCTGGAACTGTTCTCAGCAGCCCGCGGACACGATTGCGGCTTCTGCGAGACCCAGCTGTTCGCCTGGAACAGGGACGGCTCGGTCCTCTCCGGATGGCCCAAGACCGACCAGTCTGACGGCATCCGAATGTCCAACATCGTGACCACACAGAACACGCCGGCCTTGATCGACATCGATAACGACGGCAAAGATGAGGTTGTGGTTGGTTTCTCAACGCTGGCCGTGTTCGATGACATTGGTCGAGTGCTCTTTAGCAACATTCCCATCGCTACCAACACTCAGCCCTCGGCCAGTGACGTGGACGGGGACGGCCACTACGAATTCTCGGGCAATCGGGACAACAAAATAGGCATTGCCGACGACACTGGCCAATATTACTGGAGCCGCAACATGCCCTCGGGGGGAACGCACAACACCATGGGCGTATTGGCCGACCTGGATGGCAATGGGACGGTAGAACTGGTGGTGGCCCATGCCGACCTTGCCCCATCCAACGCCCTGTATCTTTGGGAAATATCCAACACAGGGCCGGGCACTGCTTCCGGCGAATGGTCGATGTTTAACCACGATGCGGCCAGGACCGGCCGACAAGGTACGGGACCTACCAGCCCACCCCAGGACGATGTGCCGCCACCCGCACCGGCGCTGATCGCTCCGGGGGATGGCACCACAACCAACGATGCGACTCCCAACTTCGAATGGACCGGGGTCACCGATCCCAGCGGAGTCTCCTACCAGCTACAGGTGGATGATAGCGTAGACTTCTCCTCGCCGGAGCTGGCGGTCAGCGATCTGCTGATGCCGACCTATAATCCCAGCCAGGGATCGGGGGATGGAGCGTATTCCTGGCGGGTCCGGGCCGTTGATGGAGTCGGCAACTCCAGCAACTGGAGCACGGTGTGGGGCTTCACCATCGACACAAATACACCTCCGCCAAGTGGGGTTGCTGCCCCCAGCCACCTGGCAGCGACGCTGGCTGGGAACCTGGCGACCCTGACCTGGCGGGACAATTCGGACGACGAGGACGAGTTTCTAATCGAGAGAGGCCGGAAAGTGAAAGGCAACGTGGAGTATCTCCAGGTAGCCTCGGTGCAACAGAACGTCACTACCTTTTCCGAGAGAGTCTCCCAGGGGGCAACCTGGTACCGGGTGCGGGCTTTAAACCAGAGCACCGGAGCCTACTCAAGCTATTCCAATGAGGTGTCCATAAAGGTAACCGGGAGGGATAGCGGATCTTGATAGGTCCGCAATCGCATCGAATA
>DASTLM010000015.1:0-6968 GCA_035714945.1 Dehalococcoidia bacterium
GTCCGAGGCAGGAAAGCGCCGTCGCCTGTCCCACGGGGGACGGCATTTTTCCAGGACCTTTTCCCGAGTAAACGATTCTCAATTTGGCGCCACCGCCTGACCCTTTTACCCTGGCCTCCGGCAAGGTTCAGTCACCCTCCAGAGTTCTTTGTCCTCGCTTTGACTCCAGAGACCCCTGCACGGTTCACGGTCAAAACAGCCTCCTCCATCGTCTCTGTTTATCCGTCCCCGTTTATCCGTCCCCGTTTATCGAGTAAATTTCCCAGTACCGCGTCAATTTTGTTTTGATTGGTGGCATCCCCCCTTCTCCCAGCAAGGGAGAAGGGGCCGGGCCAGCCAAATTTACGACCGCCAATGCAGGGTTGACATAGACATGGTTGACATAGCCCTGGTTGACGTTGTCTGGGATACTTTAGGATGCGTTCCGTACCCGTTAGCTCCGGCCTATGGTAATATGTTCCGTGCCCTGGCCGCGCCCAGCCCCAGCCGCAAAATTACGAATCTGAAGGGAATCCGCGCTACTCTGGTTAAATTCGGAGGCTGCTACTAATGAAACCGCTGGAAGGAGTACGTGTACTCGACCTGACCCGCGCCCTGGCTGGCCCTTTTTGCACCCTGATGCTGGGTGATTACGGAGCGGATGTAATCAAGATTGAGCTGCCCGGTTCCGGAGATGACACCCGCGCCTGGGGCCCGCCATTCATTGGGGCAGAGAGCGCCTACTTCCTGTCGATCAACCGCAACAAGCGGAGCCTGACCCTGAACTTCAAAGAACCCAAGGCGGTTGCAATATTTCTGCAACTGGTTGCTGATTCCGATGTGGTTGTGGAGAACTTCACCCCGGGGGTGATGGCCCGGCTGGGGCTGGATTATGACGCGGTAAAGGCCGTGAATCCCAAGATAATCTACTGCTCCATCTCCGGGTTTGGTCAGGACGGCCCCTACAAGTCCCGCCCGGCCTACGATCAGATCATGCAGGGCATCAGCGGCTTGATGAGCATCACCGGCGAACCCGAGGGCGAACCGGAGAAAATCGGCATTGCAGTTACTGACATTGGAGCGGGGATGTGGGCGGCTTTCTCGATATTGACCGCCCTGCGCCACCGAGACCAACAAGGCGAAGGCCAGTACATCGACGTGGCGATGCTGGACGCCCAGGTAGCCTGGCTCACCTATCAGGCGGGCTATTTCTTCGCCAACAACGCCCCGCCGCAACGCCTGGGGAAGGCCCACCCAACGCTGGTACCCTATCAGGCCTTCCTGGCCCGGGACGGCAAATATTTCAACGTCGCGGTTGGCTCCGAGCGTCTCTGGGAGCGGTTCTGTCAGGGAATCAAGCGGGCGGAATTGAAGGACAATCCCGACTACGCTACCAACGGTGACCGGGTGCGCAACCGGGCCAAGATTGTGCCGCTGCTTCAGGAATACTTCTTGACCCGTTCATCGACCGACTGGGTCCAGGACCTGCAGGCGGTCAGCGTACCCGCTGGTCCCATCAGCGATCTGGCGGAGGTCTTCTCCGACCCCCAGGTGCTGCACCGGCAGATGTACCTGGAGATGCCGCATCCCACCCTGGGTTCCATCAAGCAGACCGGGTTGCCGTTGAAATTCTCCCTCACCCCCGGCGGGTTAGACCGTCACCCGCCGCTGTTGGGCGAGCATAACCAGGAAATTCTCCAGGGGCTGGGCTATTCCACCGCGGAAATTGAGCAGATGGTTGAGCAGTCGGTGATCTAGCCGAAGGTTGAGTTCGGTAGTTTTGACGCCTACCTGTGGGGCTTTGTCGGGCCGACCATCGGTTACGCCTTGATGCAGGCCGCCGGCCTGGTAAACGACCATCTGGTTGGTTGCTTCCGGTATGAACCGGTGTCGCGCGCTGGGTCGACTGGCGACTGATGGTGCCCGACGGGGTGACATCCGGCGATTCACCAAATCCCCACCATTTACCCACCCCAACCCAGTGCAGGATATAACTTGCCTAAGGCGAATCGGCCGTTTATCATTGTGGCCTATCATCGTGGCCGAAGTGCAGAAGGGAATTTGGAGGACCGGCTAACTATGGATCTGGGGTTGAGAGATCGGGTTGCCATTGTCGGGGGATCCAGCCGGGGAATCGGACGGGCGATCGCCATCGCTTTCGCCAAAGAGGGCGCCAGTGTGACCATCTGTGCCCGCAACGAGGCCGCCCTGCGCCGCACCGAGATTGAGCTGGCACGTATTGGTTCTCAGCACCATGTCCTGGCGATACCGGCGGACCTATCAATTCCCAGAGACATCCGAAGAGTGGTCCGGGACACTTACAATCGGTTCGACCAGATCGGGATTCTGGTCACCCACGTTGCCGGCACGGACATCGGCCCGGCAGTCGAGTTTGAAGACGAGGTGATTTCTGCCGCATTTGAGGCGAATTTCTTCAGCGCCATCCGGCTAAGCCGAGAAGTGATTCCCCACATGAAGCAGCAGCATTGGGGGCGGATCATCAACCTGCTATCCGGGCCGGCCCAGCAGGCAGCAGAAGGCATGGCGCTCTCTACTTCCAGCCAAATGGCGGTCATGGGCTATTTCAAGACCCTGGCCAACGAGCTGGCCCCCTTCAATATTACGGTCAATAACGTGATTTCCGGACCGGTGGACACCGAGTTGTTTATGTCCCGGCTTGACGACCAGGCAGAAGAGCAGGGTGAGCTCTCCGAGGAGCTACTAAAGCGGGCCATTGCGGCAATCCCCATTGGGCGATTGGTAAAACCGGAAGAGGTGGGCGACCTGGTGGCGTTTTTAGCGTCAGAGCGGGCGGGCTTCGTCACCGGCACCAGCGTGATTGCCGACGGCGGGCGATTTCAGGGGATCCGGTAGCCGCAGCTTCCATGCCGAGGATTCTGCCGAGGATTATGCCGATGGCAACAAAGGTTATTCGAGACGCTCAGCAGTTTCTCCAACAGGAGGAAATCCCCGGCTGGCTGATCTACGACTACCGGCACTCCAACCCCATTTTCCGCCAGGTGATCACCGCGTCGGGCCACGTGACCCGCCCCTGCTTTCTGTACATTCCGGCGTCGGGCCGGCCCAGGTTGCTGACCCACCACGTGGACGCCGGCAAGTTCAGCGCTGGCGGCGTCGAATTGCTGGTGTACCGCAGCCGCCAAACCATGGTTGAGAACCTGCGCCAGGCTCTCACCGGATTGGCCGCGGTAGCGATGGAATACTCGCCCCACAACCGACTGCCCCGGGTCTCCAGGGTGGATGCCGGAACGGTGGAGTTAGTCCGCAGCCTGGGCGTCGAAGTCGTTTCGTCCGCCGACTTGATGCAGTACGCCACCCAGCGTTGGACCTCAGATCAGCTGGCGGGACATCGCCGGTCCGCTGAGAAGCTGGGGCAGATTGTTAATCAGGCCTTTCAGTTGATTGGGGTACGGTTGAGGGAAGCCGGCGCCCCATTTCCTCGCCTGGCCAGGGGGATCGGAGGGGGAGCGTTGCCTGGTGGGGGCGGAGACGGTGGGGTAGGGCATCGCCAGGGGAGCTTGCCCACCGAGTACGAAATCGCCGAGTTCATCCGCCGGCGTTTTGGGGAGGAGGGTTTGGAAGCCGCCGATGGCCCAATTGTCTCGGTCAACGCCCACTGCTCCGACCCGCACTACGAACCGGCCGCCGTGGGCAGCAGCGTGATCCAGGCAGGCGACTGGGTGTTGATCGACCTGTGGGCGCGGGAAGCCGGCCCCCCTTCTCCCCCGTTGGCAGGAAGGGAGGAAAGGGGGGCGAAGGTGGATCTGGGAAGCGTCTACGCCGACATTACCTGGACCGCCTACGTGGGGGATCAGGTGCCTGACCGTTATCAGCAGATTTTTGCCATAGTGATCGGGGCCAGGGACTCGGCCCTCAAGTTTCTGGAGGACTCCTTCCATCGAGGCGAAACGGTGCAGGGCTGGCAGGCCGACGCGGTGGCCCGGCAGTTTATCGAGGAGTGCGGCTACGGCGAATACTTCACCCACCGGCTGGGCCACAGCATCAGCTACGAGGTGCACGGCGAGGCGGTGAACCTGGACAGCTTCGAGACCCACGATACCCGGCGCATCATCCCCGGTATCGGGTTCTCCATCGAGCCGGGGATCTACCTTCCCGACTTCGGGGTGCGCTCGGAGATTGATGTCTTCATGTCGGAGGCTGGACCGGTGACGTCCTCGCCGGTACAGCGAGAAGTGGTGTTGATCAAGGGAGGTGGTTAATTTGGCCGTCGGTAAAGACCAGACACTGGCGCTGCTCAACAGCCACTTCGGCTACGACCGTTTTCGCCCCTGGCAAGAAGATATTATCAGCAACGTGCTGTCCCGGAGGGACACCTTGGTTTTGATGCCCACCGGGGGAGGAAAGTCCCTGTGCTACCAGTTGCCTGCCTTATATTTTGATGGCCTGACTCTGGTGGTCTCTCCGCTGATCGCCCTGATGAAAGACCAGGTGGACGTCCTTCAGGCTAACGGCATCGCTGCGGAGTTTATCAACAGTTCCCTGGACCCTGAGGAAATCAACCGGGTGCAGAGGAGTGCGCAACAGGGCCGGCTCAAGATCCTTTATCTGGCTCCAGAGCGATTGGCCCAGTCAAGGTTCCGCAGCTTCCTGCACACGCTCAGAGTTAGTCTCATTGCGATCGACGAAGCCCATTGTATTTCGGAGTGGGGTCACGATTTCCGCCCCGAATACCGCAATCTGAATGCCCTGCGGAGTGAATTTCCGGGGGTTCCGGTGATAGCCCTTACCGCCACGGCCACCAACCGGGTTCGCCAGGATATTGTTGCCCAGCTTCAACTTTGGGAACCGCGCACCTTTCTGGCCAGCTTCAACCGGGCCAATCTCACTTACCTGATTCAACCCAAAAAGGATGCCTTCGCCGGGCTTCTGGCCCATCTACGCCGACATGAGGACGAGTCAACCATCATTTACTGCTATTCTCGAAGGGAGACCGAAGCCCTGTCCGCCGATCTGAACGCCCAGGGGCTGAGGGCTCTACCCTACCATGCTGGATTGGACGGTTCCATGCGCATGCAGGCCCAGGACAAATTCATCCGCGACGAGGTGCCGATTATTGTGGCGACCATCGCTTTCGGAATGGGCATCGACAAGCCGGACATCCGCCTGGTAGTCCACTACGCCCTGCCCAAGTCCCTGGAGGGATATTATCAAGAGACCGGACGCGCGGGCCGCGACGGCCTGCCCAGCGATTGCGTTCTCCTATATTCCTACGGGGACAGGACCAAGCAGGAATTTTTCATCAATCAGATTGTGGACCGACTGGAAAGGCAAAACGCACAGCAAAAACTGGAGCAGGTAGTGGAGTTTTGCGAGCTCCAGACCTGCCGTCGCCGGTTTTTGATGGAGTATTTTGGAGAGCGGTGGGACGAGGAACGCTGCAACGGGTGCGATGTATGTCTGACCCCTGGAGAGGAATTTGAAGCCACCGAAATCTCGCAAAAAATTCTCTCGGCGGTCATCCGTACCGGCGAAAGGTTTGGGATCAATCATGTCATCGGAGTCCTGCGAGGTGTCAAAACCAGGCGAATCATTGAGTTGGGGCACGACCAGTTGAAGGTCTATGGCATCGCCCGCGATTTCACCGATGATGAACTGAAACAGATTTCCGGTCTGCTTCTGGCAAAGAGACTGCTGGTGAAAAATGGCAGGGAATATCCGACCCTGGCGGTAACCCAAGCTGGGCTCACCTTCCTGAGGCAGCGGGAGCGGTTGACTCTCGCCAGACCAAAGCAGAGCGCCGAGGTCATCCCAGTCCCCCGGGCATCGACCCTGGAATACGACCAATCGCTCTTCGAGCAACTGCGGTCTTGTCGAAAGAAAATGGCCGATGACCGGAACGTACCCCCGTATGTGATTTTCAGCGACGTTTCACTGCAGGAAATGTCCTACTATCGGCCCCAGAGCCTGGTCAGCTTCGCTGGTATCCACGGAGTAGGTAAGGCGAAGCTGCAGGAATACGGTGAGGTGTTCCTGGCCGTAATCCGCCGCCACGCTGGTACCCACGGGCTGACTGAGCGACCGATTCCGCCGCGCCAACGTAACCCGGTGCGCCAAAGCGAAAGAACCGCCGCGCGACCCCAAAAGGGGTCAACCTATGATGAGACCAGGGAACTGTTCTTGGAGAGCTTATCGATCACTGAAATAGCCAACCGCCGCGGACTATCTGAGGACACGATCCTCAAGCACCTGGAGCGGCTGGTAGAGGCCGGGGAACGATTGGAATTCGATCATCTGATGCCGTCGCCAGCTCGTCTCGCCACGATTGAAGCGGCGTTTCAGAAAGCCGATAGCCAGTTTCTGGCCCCGGTCCGAGAATTACTTGGTCAAGAGTATTCTTACCAGGAGCTCAAGTTGGTGTCGCTCTACCGGCGGCAAAGGCAAGCTCTAGCCACTTGAGGGCGGCCGGCTCCCGTTGCCCCGCCATCTACTGATCGCTATAATGGCCCCACATCCTCTGGGAATCTGCGTTACCCCTGGGAGAGTCGAATATGAAATTTGGGCTGGCTTACGAAATGCAACGCCCCACCCTCGACGACCACGCCGTTGTGGAGGAAACCATTGATCAGTGCATCCTGGCCGACGAAATGGGCTTTGACTATGTGTGGTTCGTCGAGCATCATTTCCTGACCACTTTCTCGTCGTCGCCCTGTCCGGAGGTCATCTTCGGCGCGCTCAGCCGCCTGACCAGGCGCATCCGGCTGGGCTTCGGAGTGGTAATCCTGCCCTACCATCACCCGGTGCGGGTGGCCGAGCGGGTGGCGATGGTGGACCACCTGTCCAATGGGCGAGTCGACTTCGGCACCGGTCGCTCCGCCCCCTACGAGCAGACCGGCATGGGGATTGACCCCCGCGACACCCGGGAAATGTGGGAAGAATCGCTGAGCATGATCCCTAAAATCTGGGAGTCGGATACCTTTGAGTGGGAGGGCAAATTCTGGAACGTGCCG
>DASTLM010000016.1:0-1749 GCA_035714945.1 Dehalococcoidia bacterium
CAGGTCGGTCAGCGAGCGGCCCTCCCATTCTTTATTTTTGTCCGATTTGATGTGGCTGAAGATGTAGCGGTCGAGGGTCATGCCCCATTGTGGGTCCACCGAATCGCCGATCTCTTCGCGGATGCGGCGGTCCTTGATCCGTTGCATCAACGCCACCGGTCCCCCGGCGTGCACCCAGTAGGGCAGCAGCGAGTGGAGCACGGTGCTGGCCGCCGGATAGGGGTACTGGTCAAAGGTCACGTCAATGTCCGAATTGCGGCCTTCATCAACCAGTGCCACCATTTTTGCTCCCATGCCGTCCACCGGGTTGTGGTAGTGGGAGATGTGCACTGGCACCCCGGCCTGCCGTCCAATGGTCAAGGCCTCCCGGAAAGGGTCCAGCAGACGGTCGCCCAGGCTGTAACGGGCGTGGGTCAGGTAAATCCCGCCTGATTCGCGGATCGCTCGGCATACTGTCACCAGTTCATCGGTGTCGCTGTAGGCGCCGGGCGGGTAAGTAAGCCCGGTAGAGAAGCCAAAGGCCCCGTCGCGCATCCCCTGCCGGGCCAGGGCCTGCATCCGCCCCATCTCAGCGGCGGTGGGCAGGCGGTCTTCCCAGCCCATCGCCTCGACCCGGATGGCAGCGTGGGGCAGGAAATAGGCCACGTTGCAGGACGCCCTGTGGTCGAACAGGTCCAGGAACTCCTTGACGCTGCCCCAGCGGACGCCAGGAGGAGGAGTGCCATTGACGGCGGCCAGGTAGCCCAGCAGCAGTTCCAGATTGGCCGGAGAAGATGGGGCGTAGGAGAGGCCGTCCATGCCAATGGCTTCGGTGGTCACTCCCTGCCGCACCTTGGCCTCGTGCTTCGGCTCGTTGAGCAGCATCAACTCCGAGTGGGAGTGCATGTCGATGAATCCCGGGCAGACCACATAGCCGCTGGCGTCGATCTCCCGGACCGCTGGCACCGCTGACGTGTCGCCCCTCAAGATACTGACGGTGTCTCCGGTGACTCCAATGCTGGCCCGGAACCAGGTCTGGCCGGTGCCGTCGATGACGCGGCCATTCCGTATCAATATATCGATCATGGTAAGTCCTGCATGGTAAGTCCTGATTATTATGTAAATTTGGCGGCTCGCATCCTCAGGTTTTGCTACCTGAGTGATGATACCCGAGTAATGATACCTGAACTAGAAGTCGAGGAGTACCTGCCAGGAGAAACGCATTTCTAACCCGACATGGGCCGCCGTCCGCTCGTGGTGACGGGCGTTACGCAATAACTCGGCTGAGGATCACGTTGGAAACAAGGATCTATTCGAAGGATGTATTCAGTGTCTAGCAAGTGGTAAGAATACGGGTTGCCAGTCAGGACTTTAGAACAACTATAATTGGTAGTCTCAAAGCCGCCCCATATTGCGAAACTGTGGGAAGGGTATTATTGGAGCGTCAAATTGGGTAGAGCGGCTAGCTCTGGCGGCGTGATCGACCAGAATGTGGTGGCACGCGCTCAGGGTCAAGCTCTGCTGTGTTACATATCTGGCCGTGCCGGTGGCGGCTAGCTGGACGACCCACAACTATTACCAACGGAGGGACCTGTCTGGTCCGGCCTCACAGATTCTGAGCCGGTGATGCCTGAGCGCCAATACTGGTATCCCTCCCCAGGGTTCAAGGGGAAGCCTCCTCCTGTTCTCCGGGCTCAGTTTCCAACTGGGGACGTCTGACCCTGACCCGGCCCGGATCTACTACTACCACGCAGTTCGCCAGTAGTTCGA
>DASTLM010000017.1:0-3076 GCA_035714945.1 Dehalococcoidia bacterium
CAGTGGTTCTGGGACTCGTGCTTCCATGCCATCGCCCTGACTCACCTTGACCTGGAGCAGGCCAGGGCCGAACTGACTACCCTGATGAGCGCAGCTTTGCCCAACGGGTTCATCCCTCACATCATTTTTTGGGAAATGGACCAGCAGCCCGATTTCCTCAGCCGCAACATTGTGGGCATGACTTCCCCCAACTATAGCTCCACGATGCAGCCGCCCATAATTGCCTATGCCGTGGAGCGAGTCTACCAGGCCACCGGCGACGACGCCTTCAAGGGGATGGCCCTGCCCATATTGACCGGGTTCTACCGGTGGCTGCGGGAAAATCGAGACCCGGACCATGATGGCCTGATTGCCGTGATTCAACCGGAAGAGGCGGGCACCGATTGCTCCCCCAAGTACGACGAGGCATTGGGCCTGGAGGAGTTGAGCAATCAGGGATTCATCGCCGCGTTGAAGAAGGTGTATGCGGCCTACGGGCCGATGCGGGGCGATGACCGGCGTATTCTGGCGGCGGACATATTCCACTTTGAGGATGTGCTGGTCAACTCGATATATGCTTTTGGTCTGCGGGCCCTGGTGCGATTATTGGGCGATGCTCCGGAAGCTGAGGAGTTCCGGCGGGAGGCGGACAAGACACTGCAGGCGCTGGTATCCAAATGCTGGGACGAAGAGGTGGGAGCCTTCTTTGACCTGTCGGGCGTTGCCGAAAATCCGGTCAAAGTGGTCACCATCAGCTCACTGATGCCGCTGATTCTGGAGGACTTGCCGCGGCCGATTGTGGAGCGGTTGGTGGACCGCTGGGTCACTTCAACCAGCGATTTCTGGCTGCCCTATCCCCTGCCCTCGGTACCCGCCTCCAGTCCGAAGTTCATGCCGGGACCCCCCCGGGGGTTTATCTGGCGGGGGCCTAGCTGGATCAACACCAACTGGTTCCTGTCTCACGCCCTGCGCCGGCATGGCTATTGGGATTTGGCCGACACCATTGTGGCCAAGAGCCAGGAGTGCATCGAGAAGTCCGGGTTCCGGGAATATTACCACCCCTACACTGCTGAGGGATTGGGGGCCAGGGATTTTGGTTGGTCTACGCTAATCCTGGACATGTAACGCGGGGGAGGAATGATCAAGATCGCGAAAACAATCGCATTACCCGGCCGATACCAGAAGTCCCCTCGCTGGCGTTAGCCGCAGCCGGAGTCCTGGGCGACTCCGACCCTGTGTCAAAACTGGGGTCAACCAGTTCCGAGTATTCGATGGCGTCCAGATCGATTTCCTCGGGTGTGACCATGGTGGCTGGCGCATCGGCCGGGGCGTATTCCGGCGCGGTTTCATGCCACTGGGTTTTCAGTACCTGCTCGACCAGAGCGTGCTCTCGGTTCAGATTGAAGGTGCTGCGGCGCCGAGAGCGGCCGGTCTCCTTGTCTTTGCCGGTGTGCCATCCTCGCTGAAAAACGCCGCCGTTGCCCAGACTGCGTAGCAACTTGGTAATGTAGGTCCTGGAGTGCATCTGTCCCCAGTGGCGGGTGATTACTTCATGCTCAGCCTTCAATCCTTCTTCCAATGCCTGGGTGATTTCCATCAGCAGGAAATTGAAAGCCACATGACTGACACCTTCTCGGTGCTCCAGGGTATCCGCCATCACGATCAGGTCGATCACCCGTAGTTTGTCCTGCCCGTCGCCCGGGCCAGGCGGCAACTCGATGCCCGCCAGAGCGTCATCTGAAATGACGGAGAAGTCAACTGGAGTTGTCGTTGGCGCGACAGTCTCTGCTGCGGTCGGGTAAGACGGGAGGTATCCCTTCGCGCTCTTGCCGTAGGCTACTTGGCCTTGAGGTATCCTGGTTTCCCCTACCTCATCAATCACTGCAGTGGCGCTGGATGTCTCTGAAGCGTCTTGGTGGCTGCTTTCCTGGGGGTCCGGTTCGTCGGCCATGATTATCCAGTCCACCAGACCCACCGTAACCAGCTTGATGTTGCCCTCCTGGACTACTCGCAACATAAGCTTTTTGAAGCCGGAGAACCCCAGTTTCTTCTCGTCAAACCCGGGCATGCGTCGCATCAGCCGCTGCTTGAGCGAGGTAAGCAGGGGTGTACGGCCAGCCTCCCGCTCGGTACGCACAATATCTTCGATGGTCTTGATGACCTCGGCAAGCTGCTGCCGACCGGGACTGGCGAGACTGGGGGCCGCCCTGGCCGGCGTCCGACCATTGATGATCCGCTGGGGCTCGGGGGTTGTCACCGGGTCCACGTCGGTGTCGTACAGAATCAGACCGTCTACCTGGTCGGCCAGCCGGCGTGAAGTGCTCCAGGATACGCCAATGATTATCACCCGTTTTCCCATGGTCCGCAGGGTGTTAACCACATGGATGAAGTCAGAGTCACCGGATACCAGAACGAAGGTGCCGATGTTGGCGTAGGAGTGAGCGCACTCGATGCAGTCGGCGGTCATCTTTACGTCGACGCTATTCTTGACCCGGGAGGTCCGGTTGGAATCTGCTGGAGCGCCGCTCATGGGCAAGCGGGTGGGGACATACACCGGTTCAATACCGGCGGCATAAAGGGCCGGGGGGTCAACGGTCATCTGGCTGGCGCCCCGCAACTCGGGAGCGCGGCTGACCCAGTCGGCGTAGGCCTTGGCCACGACAACTCGGCCGTAATTTGCCACCTCTTCCTTGAGGGCTGAGACGTTGGGAGTTCGGTGGCCGACTGCCAGACTGATCTTGAAATTCTCCCAGTCAATAAAGAGCGCTACGTCACCGTTGTGTTGTGAATCGTGATTCATTCTCTCGCTACGCTTGTTCCCCCCCTAAATTCTCCCTCAAGTGTAAGCCTCCGCCGAGATTAGAGTCAAGAATATCAGAGCAATGCCCTGTTCGTTGTCCAGGATTTCGTTGTCATTTCGTTGTCTATGAAGTCTCTCTGTGCTAACATGTCTGGCAGTTCGGTTATCTGGTCAGGTATCTTGCCGCAACCAGTTCCCATCTTCTCCTTTCTATTTCGGATCGTCCTCTCGGCCCTGGTGATGGCAGCGGCCTTCAGTTACAGCGTATCCTCAGCCAACGGTCGGGCCAAGTTGCTC
>DASTLM010000018.1:0-3471 GCA_035714945.1 Dehalococcoidia bacterium
GAGCAACTGCCCCGCTCCGAAATGAGCGGCGGCGATCAGAGTGGCACCACTGGGTGGAGTTGGCCGAAGGTTCTGGGGTGCAGTTGGGTCAGGCAACATCGCAGCGAATAATTTCCTGGACTGCCAATCCGGACCGAACCGGGGCAGGTATGATGTGATGGATCGGTATTGCGCCAGCGCTTCAGTGGAACGGATACTGTCGGCATAAAGTCTGCCCAACATCAGGCGAAGCTGCATCACCAGGCCGAAGTCCGCGGAGTCGCGGGTCAGCGTATTGCCCGAGACCACCGGCAGGTCGTCCAGACGCAGGCGCGCTTCCTCCAGTGCGATGGCGGTGCGAAATGCCGCCTCAGCCTCTGCCAACCGGCCCTCTCCCAGATGGGCTACGGCCAGATAGGCTGGTGTGCGGGCATCAGTGGGGTCCAAAGCGCGGGCCTCGACCAGACTCAGCTTGGCGCCCTGCCAGGCGGTGGAGCTGATCTGTTCTGCGGCATGGTCGAGCACGACGGCTGCGGTGGTCTGGTATCGGGTATTCACCGCATTAACCAGGGTCGACGACGCTCTGTCGGAGTCACCCAGGAGCACGAATAGCGCCACCAGCTGCTCCTGAGCGTCCAGACGCTCCGGATCCAACTCCAGGGCTTTTTCCAGTGACTCTTCAGCGCTGGCCGGGTCTTCATCGACGTAGTAGTTGTAGGCCTGGATCAGATGTCCTAGATAGGTCCCTCTGGTAGCATCGAGGGTCTCGGATGAAACTGCCGAACTCGACGGGCCCAGGGCCAGGGACGCCGGGGTGAAGGACCAGGACACCAATGCCGCCAGGTCTGGATCTATCGCGGCGACGGAGCGGGCCTGGTCCGCCGAGACCGTGGGCGAGGCTCCGTCCCGCCATTCGCCCAGATATTGATCATTGGAGGTATCCAGTATCATCTGTAACTTTCGGTCTATGATCGCAGCCCTGGAAATTATGGCGTTCCCGTGCCCGGGATCCAGCGCGATGGCCTGGTCCAGGTAGTCCAGGGCGATCCCAGTCTCCCTGGCCTCGGACTCCTGCCAGCGGTAGGACCGCAATGGGCTGCCCGGCTCCACCCGCTCAGCTCGCAAGTTGATCTCGTCGGCGACCGCGGGATAGTCCGGGATGTAAGAACCCGGAGAGCCCGAGACCGGCCCCACCAGTCCCGGGCCCGTCTTTTCAAACAGGCCTCGCAGATTGGATTCACCAGCGATATGCTGGGCCAGGGCCACCCGCCGGTCCGGGTTCCTGGGTTGGTCCAGGACCGCGGCCTCGAGAACCCGTAGCCGGTCCTGGTACCACTCATCATAACGCAGACGGGTCGGGGCCATGGCCCGATGGACGCTGACGGCCTGGTCGATGAGGGTGTCCATTGGCGCGTCCGACCGGGCAGACTGCTCCAGGTCGGTCAACAGCTTTTCCACCGGCCCCTCGACTCGGTTACGGGCAAGCTCGGTTTCGATCGTGTCGCGCATCCGGCGCGCGGAATCGGCGTCGAGTTCCTCCGCAATTTCCAGGTCGGCCATGGCCCGTTTGCCGTCGCCCAGGCGCGCGGCGCTCGCCGCCCTTCCGAGGTAAGCCTCGGCGAAACCGGTCCGGCCGGTCAACGCAATTGTAAAGATCCTCCGGGCTGTTGCCGGTCTCCCCAATTCCAGCCAGCTCTGGGCAGCCAGGTGTGCAACTTCTGAGTCGCCGGGAAAGTTGACCCGGACGAGTTCGGCATAGGCCAGGGCCTCACGGTAATTCCCGCTTTCAAACAAGTTCCTGGCTCGCGTCAGGTGGAAGGGTACCAGGTCAGGCGAGATCATCTTGAGTTCGGCGGACCGGCGCCCGGCCTCCTTCATGGCGGCACTTACCTGATCGTTACGCGCCAGAAGTCCGGCGGAACGCGCCTGGCCGTAGGGGGTAGCCATGTCGTAAAATACGTACGATGCGTAGTCGGTCGGGTAGTCGGCTCCACCTTGAAGCATTTGTCCCGGGATCCCCGAAAAGCTGTTGCCTGGTTCCCCGGGCTGCTGCAGGCTGCGCATTGTCGGTATACCATGACTGTCATCCACCACTACACCGGTCATGGCGTCCACCGCGTATAGCCACAGTTCCGCCTCCCGCCCGGTGCCTCCCAGCCTCTGGAAACGCTGTAGATCCTGGACGGCCAGATCGACCTCCTGATCAAGGGTCCGGGATATGCCCCGGGCGAGGACGTACCTGGGCTCGTCACCCTGGATCTCCAGGGCGGCCGAAAAGGCACTGACTGCCTCCTGAGAGCTTCCCTCGCGCATTGCTTCGAGCCCATCAAGATAATGCCGCAAGGCCGGGCTCAGGTCAGACTCGGTGGGCGGGTCAACCTGCGTGTACAGGGAATGGCGCCGGACGCCCTGGGTCGCTGCGGAGCCAGGATGGGAAGAACCCGCCGGCCCTGGTGCTGAGGGAGTCAATTCGGGGGCGAGTTCTGGCTCATCATGTCCCCTGCAGGCTGCGCCAAGGGCAACCAGCAAGGCAAACAGCCCGACCAGGGCCAGGCTCACTGGCAGACTATGGGGCAAGGGACCAGCACTCATAATTGACCTCCACTTGCTGCCAAGGGCCATCAAACCAGGCCGCCGGAGCAATTTATTGAAGCCCTGCACTTGAATCGAGCCCCTGATGGTCCAGGGTAAAGCTAAAGGCGGGTTTACGACAAGCACCTTCGTGTCTGAGTTTATCCGACACTGGCAGGTACCGGCGGGCCAACTGAAAGTATCAGGCACTCACGGGGGAGAAAGCCAGGCGCTTCCCGGAGGCGCCGTCAATCTGGCCGTACAAAACAAAGGTCCCGCCGCCATTTCTGGCAACGGGGCCTAATTTTGTGCTCAAGATTGGTAGCGGGGGTTGGATTCGAACCAACGACCTTCGGGTTATGAGCCCGACGAGCTGCCACTGCTCCACCCCGCGGCATCGGCCAGCCGCCAGTCCTCCAACGTGCCGGGCCTGGCGGCTCTCACCGGTCCTCCCGCTCTGGTTCATGCTACGACGAAGCAGTCCTGAGCCTACCGAAGTAAGCCTACCGAAGTAAGCCTACCGAAGTACTCAGGAAGAGCGGCGAACTGAGAACAAGAAGTCTCTGGTAAATCTTAACCGGTGGATCCTGGGTATTCCAACCGAAGTTTGAAGTTATAAAGTTTGAAGTTCTTAGCGTGGGTCAAATCTCTCGACTGGTTAGTATCGGTATGCTGAATAAGTTACCCTACTTACACATCCGACCTATCAAGCAGATCGTCTCTCTGCTGTCTTACCCCTCTGCGAACAGAGGGAGGGAGGCCTAATCTTGGGGGATGCTTCGAGCTTAGATGCCTTCAGCTCTTATCGCTGCCAAACATGGCTACCCAGCGATGCTCCTGGCGGAACAACTGGAACACCATAGGTTTGTCCTTCCCGGTCCTCTCGTACTAGGGAAAGGTTCCCTCAAGCCTCCTTCGCCC
>DASTLM010000019.1:0-3851 GCA_035714945.1 Dehalococcoidia bacterium
CTGCGGGACGGCGTCGTGAGCAGCCACGATTATGACGATAGCGCCCGGCGTTACCATGCCTATGTGCAATGGCTGGCGCAGGAACAGGTGCAGGAGCTGTCCCCCCCGGGCCGCAATGGCGGGGCGGGTCTCTACCTGGACTTGCCGCTGGGGGTCCATCCCGAGGGCTACGACTCCTGGCGCCGGCAGGACCTGTTTGTGGCTGACTGCGCCGTGGGCGCACCCCCGGACCCGCTATCGGAGGCCGGACAGAACTGGGGTTTCTCGCCCATGCATCCCCAGAACCTTCGCGAATCCGGCTACGACTACTATATTGCCTACCTGCGGCACCATTTTGCCGCCGCCGACTTGCTGCGGATCGACCATGTAATGGGCCTGCACCGCCTGTTCTGGATACCCCAGGGCATGGACGGTAGTGCCGGCCTGTACGTGCGGTATCCCGCCGAGGAAACTTACGCCATTCTTAGCCTGGAATCTCACCGAAACCGGGTCGGCCTGGTGGGAGAAGACCTGGGTACCGTACCTCCCGGAGTCCGGCCGGCGATGCGCCGTCATGGCCTGCTGGGTATGCATGTGGCCTACTTTCAGATGGCGTCAGAACCTGAGCAGGCCCTGAAACCCGTCCCAGCGAATGCCCTGGCCAGCATCAACACCCACGACCTGCCGCCCTTTGCCTCCTTCTGGGAGGGCCTGGATATCGCCCACCGCCAGAAATTGGCCAAACCGGGCCAGCCCGCGACTGGACAGGAATTGGATGACAGGCGCAAACTGAAGGAGGGCCTGATCGGCTTTCTCCACCGCCAGGGGCAACTTGCGCCGGGGGATCAGGCGGCGCATTCAATACTGGCGGCGGTCTTGGCCTGGCTGGGCCGGAGCCAGGCCCCAATGGTGCTGGTCAATCTGGAGGACCTGTGGCTGGAGACCCGGCCGCAGAATATACCAGGCACCAGCGAGGAGTACCCGAACTGGCGTCACAAAGCCCGCTTTAGCCTGGAAGAGTTCGGCCGGATGCCCCAGGTGGTCGAGGTGCTTGACCAGTTAAATGCTCAGCGAAAATTGATGCAGAACTTGTACCGTACGGGAGGTAACATGGCCAATACCAGACCGGTATCCTTTCATATCAGTGCTCCCAATGCCAAATCGGTTGCCGTTTCCGGTGATTTTAACGGCTGGAATCGCGCTCCCCGGAGCCTGCGCCGGCGCAAAGACGGGGTCTGGTGGGGCGTGCTCCGCCTTTCCCCAGGGGTATACCAGTACAAATTCCTGATCGATGGCATGCACTGGCAGGAAGACCCGGCCAATCCCAACCAGGTGCCCAACGACCTGGGCACTCATAATTCAGTGCTCGAGGTAGCCTGACCCATGCTCGATCCCGGCGCCGCGACCAACGTCCGGTACGATGTTTCGTTGCTTTCCGATGATGACCTGTACCTCTTTAACGAAGGCTCTCACCTTCGCCTGTATGAGAAGTTGGGGTCGCACCGGTTGACCTGGAACGGTACGCCAGGGACCTATTTTGCGGTTTGGGCGCCCAACGCCGAACAGGTCTTCGTCATGGGAGACTTCAACGGCTGGGATAAAGGCAACCGTCCCCTGCGGGCCAAGGGAAGCTCGGGCATCTGGGAAGGATTCATCCCCGGTCTGGGACAATGGGCCAACTATAAGTACCATGTGGTTTCCAAATATGGTGACTACCGGGTGGATAAAGCTGATCCTTTCGCGGTCCACCAGGAGACACCGCCCCGGACCGGCTCCATTGTCACCACCCTGGACTACTCCTGGGGCGACCAGGACTGGATGGCAGCCCGGCAGCGGCGCAACGCGCGGGATGCTCCTATCTCCGTCTATGAGATGCATCTGGGGTCCTGGATGCGGCTGCCGGAAGAAGGCAACCGGTCCCTGAACTACCGGGAGTTGGCCCCCAGATTATTGGCCCACTTGCAGCGCATGGGCTTCACCCACGTGCAGTTTCTGCCGGTTATGGAGCACCCATTCTACGGTTCCTGGGGCTATCAGACCACTGGTTACTTCGCGCCCACCAGTCGTTACGGGACTCCCCAGGACTTCATGTACCTGATTGATCAACTGCACCAGCACGGCATCGGAGTCTTCCTGGACTGGGTGCCTTCCCATTTCCCCAGCGACGAGCATGGCCTGGCCTACTTCGACGGCAGCCACCTGTACGAGCACGCCGATCCCCAGAAGGGTTATCACCCGGACTGGCACAGCTACATCTTCAACTTCGGGCGCCATGAGGTCCGCAGCTTCCTGCTCAGCAGCGCCTGCTACTGGCTGGACCAGTACCATGCCGACGGTATACGGGTGGATGCGGTGGCGTCAATGCTTTACCTGGACTACTCCCGCAAAGCCGGGGAGTGGATTCCCAACCAGTACGGTGGCCGCGAAAACCTGGAAGCCATCGACTTTCTGCGCCACTTCAACCAGGCGGTCTATCAAGGGTTCCCCGACGTCCAGACCATCGCCGAAGAGTCTACTGATTGGCCGATGGTGTCCCGACCTGCCTACGTGGGTGGGCTGGGTTTCGGCATGAAATGGGACATGGGCTGGATGCATGACACTCTGCAATACATGTCGCTGGACCCGGTCCACCGGAAATATCACCACAACCAGCTGACCTTTCGCCAGATTTACGCCTTTTCGGAGAATTTCATGCTTCCCCTGTCGCACGACGAGGTGGTCCACGGCAAGGGTTCGCTGCTGGGCAAAATGCCCGGGGACGACTGGCAGAAATTCGCCAATTTGCGGCTCCTCTACGGCTACATGTACGCCCAACCCGGCAAGAAGCTCCTGTTCATGGGAGCGGAATTGGCGCAATGGTCGGAATGGGACCATGAAGCCAGCCTCCAGTGGCACCTGGCGGACTACGACCGCCACGACGAGATCCGGCGTTGGGTGGACGAACTCAACTGGTTCTACCGGAGGGAGCCCGCCCTCCATGAACTTGACCTGGACCCCGCGGGTTTCGCCTGGATTGATGCCAACGATGCCGAGAACAGCGCGCTGAGCTTTATTCGCAAAGGGACGTCCACCAAGGATATAATCCTGGCCCTCTGCAACTTCACCCCGGTGCCCCGGCAGAACTATCGGGTAGGCGTGCCGCGAGGCGGTTACTGGCAGGAAGTTATGAACAGCGATGCTCGAGAATACGGCGGCAGCGGCCAGGGCAACATCGGCGGAGTTGACGCCACGCCGGTGCCCCTTCACGGGCACAACCAGTCGTTGACCATTACCCTGCCGCCGCTGTCGGTCCTGTTCTTCAAGAACTCGATAGAATAACGTGGACCCGGCCCGGTTTCCTTCAGCAGACCACCAGGCCGCCCCCGGGGCTGCTTGCCTCGGGGACGGCCGCGGCCGTTTTCGCGTCTGGGCGCCGCTAGCGCAACAGGTTGAAGTCCACATCGTCAGTCCCGGGGAACGTTGGGAAACCCTGGTGCGTGATGAATCGGGATACCATGCGGAGACGCTGGAGGGGGTCAGTCCTGATACCCGCTACTGGTATCGTTTGGACGGCGCAATCGAGCGTCCCGACCCGGCATCCCGCTTTCAGCCCGAGGGCGTCCACGGACCGTCCCAGGTGACCGGCCCGGACTTCCCCTGGAACGACCACCACTGGCCGGGCGTACTGCTCAAAGATTACATCGCCTACGAGTTGCACGTAGGGGTTTTCACCAGCGCAGGCACCTTTGATGCGGTTATCCCGGAACTGGACGACCTCAAGTCCCTGGGGATTACTGCTGTCGAGCTAATGCCGGTGGCCCAGTTTCCCGGCGAACGGAACTGGGGTTACGACGGGGTGGGCCTTTTTGCGGCGCAAAATTCCTACGGTGGCC
>DASTLM010000020.1:0-3979 GCA_035714945.1 Dehalococcoidia bacterium
CCTTGACAGGCCGGTTCCAGGTGGTAAAACAGTGTAGAAAGTGTTAGTCACTCCCGATGACGTGGAACGCTAGGGTGATAATCCTTCCCTGGTCATCGCCAGGGCCTTTTCATCACTTATCGCCAGGGATGAGCGCAGGAAATATCGCCACACTGGTCATCCAGTGTTAGCCCGAGATACTTTCACACCTCCAGAGGACAACCAGATTGAAAGAACTGAAGCTAAAACCTGATGAAAAGGCCCTGGAAGGGGCTTTGGATCTCGTTGACTTCCGGTTTTGGCAGTGCTAAGCTTCCCATAGTGCTAAGCTTTCCATAGTGCTAAGCTTCCCAATAATGAGCCAATACCACTAAATAACCAAATACCACCGTTCTGGCGGGAGCTTGGGTAAGCCAGGCTGAGAGGGCGGCCAGAGATCGCCGCCGACCGTCTGCACCTGATCCAGGTAATGCTGGCGCAGGGACCAGGCGATAGAAGTCGATTGCAACCGCCAGGAACGCTACCTGGCGGTTTTTTGTGCGAGGTTGGTTAATCGCGAGGCTGCTTGATAAGGAGACGCTGCCATGTCGGATGACCTGGTAATTGCAGGCAAACATTTCAAGTCCCGCTTGATCGTGGGTACGGGACGATACCGTAACATGGAGGAGATGGTCCAGGCCCTGGAGGCATCGGGCACCGAGATGGTCACGGTGGCCATTCGGCGCCTGGACCTGGATAACCCCAACGAAAAGACCATCCTGGACTATATTGACTGGAACCGCTACAGTGTCCTGCCCAATACTGCCGGGTGTAAGACGGTGGCGGAAGCCCTGTTCGTCGCCCGGCTGGGGAGGGAGGTCACCAGGACCGATTTCGTCAAGCTGGAGGTTATCCCCGACCCCAAATACCTCTTCCCCGACCCGGCGGCTACTTTGGAAGCCGCGGAGCAGCTGGTTAAAGACGGCTTTATCGTAATGCCATATATTCACGCCGACCCGGTGTTAGCCCGGCGCCTTGAAGAGGTGGGCTGCGCCACGGTAATGCCCCTGGGGTCGGCCATCGGCTCCGGTCAGGGCATCCACACCGTCGAGGAGATACGCATTATCCTGGAGCAGGCCAACATTCCGGTGGTGGTGGACGCTGGACTGGCGGTGCCCTCCGACGCTTCCAAAGCCCTGGAAATGGGTGCTGCGGCAGTGCTGGTCAACACCGCCATCGCCCAGGCTGAAAATCCAGCCCTGATGGGCGAAGCCTTCAAGCTGGGAGTTGAGGCGGGCCGCAAAGCCTACCTGGCCGGCCGAATACCAATCAGGGCCTATGCCGCCGCCAGCAGTCCCACTGCCGACGTGCCGCGGCCGGCATCAGTGCCAGGTTAGTCCCATGCGGCCTCTTTTACCCGACCCCTGCCTTTGTCTAGTTACCGACCGGAGGCTCGGCGATGAAGCCATGCTGGTTGAGCGCATCGCTGACGCCGTGCTCGGGGGTGTGGACCTGGTGCAGGTCCGAGAGAAAGACCTGCCCGGCGGCAGATTGCTGGAATTGGTCCAGCGAATTAAAGAGGCTATCGGGGACTCGGCGTTACTGATAATCAACGAACGCGTCGATGTGGCCGGCGCTGTTGCCGCCGACGGTGTCCAACTGGGCGAGGAAGCCCTGCCCGTATCCGAAGCCCGCAAGATTCTTGGACCCCATCGCCTCGTCGGGCGCTCGGTGCATTCCCTGGAGGGCGCGTTGCAGGCCCAGGGGCAGGGAGCAGACTTCCTGGTAGTGGGCACGATGTTCGCCAGCCGTTCTCACCCTGGAGGGGAGTCGGCTGGGCCACAACTGGTGCAGCGGATTAAAGCCCAGTGTTCGCTGCCCGTGATCGGCATTGGCGGAATTGGCGCAGCCAACGCTGGACAGGTTATGGAGGCTGGCGCCAGCGGGGTGGCGGTGATCAGCAGCATCCTGGCTGCCCGCCGCCCGGAAGTAGCGGCCCAACAAATCAAGCAAGCCATACTGGCGGCATCGCTGGCCGCCAGGGCCAGCTGACAAAGGAATTGGCCGACGTGATCAATCTAGTAGTGAACGGCAAGCCCAGAGAGGCTGATGAAAACATAAACCTGGAGAGGTATCTGTCTAGCCTCGATGTGAACCTGCGCTTTGTGGCCGTGGGCTACAATGGCGAAGTCATCAAGAAGGAAAGCTTCCCTGACATCACTCTGAGCAACGGGGACACCCTGGAAATCGTGAGGCCGGTGGGTGGCGGGTGACCCGCCATTGGCTGGCGGTGGTTCGCTGGAAATCGAGGTCCTGGACCCGGTGCTTACCCGGATGGTCCGTGAGAACCAGGATAAGGTCGTGGGCTGGATGCGCGACGAACCGGGCTGCTGGGGATTTCTGGCCGGGCGGGCGGTGGCTGCTTGCCGCGCCCAGGTTGACCGGCCTCTGGAAGACGCCGAGCGAAGGCTGGTCTGGGACCGGCTGTGGTGGTGGCTGGAGAATATCAAGAAGCAAGTTATGAGCTAGGTAACCACCCCACCGTCCGCGGTACTGGCCGGCGGCAGGGATTCAGGGAATGAGGATCACTTTTCCCCGGGTTCCTCGATCTGAC
Source organism: Dehalococcoidia bacterium (assembly GCA_035714945.1). GTDB lineage: Bacteria > Chloroflexota > Dehalococcoidia > Lucifugimonadales > UBA3495 > Casp-Chloro-G3. The sequence continues at coordinate 2,573 of DASTLM010000020.1, forward strand.
AGGTGTTGGTGCGCCCTGGCGACTTGGGACATCGGCAGGACCTGGTCCACAATCAACCTGACCTGGCCGCCGGCAATCATGGGAAATAGCTCGGCCATCGCTGATTTATGGTCCAATTTGCCAGCTGGTGACCGGCCCATGCTGAAACCGATGATGGTGCGGTTGGCCGAAGTAAAGTCCTCCGATGGGATGTTGGCGGGAGACCCGGAAGCGTTGCCGTAGCTGATCAGCCGTCCGTAGGACGCCACGCACTTCACGCTTTTTTCCAGCACCGCCCCGCCAACACACTCCAGCACCAGATCGACACCCTTCCCGTCGGTCAGTTCCTGTACTTTTATCGGGAAGTCTTCGATGATGTAGTTGATGCTGGCGTCAGCACCCAGAGACCGGCTCAGGTCCAACTTGTCCTGGCTGGACGCGGTGGTTATAACCCTGGCACCCCAGGCTTTGGCCAGCTGGGTGGCGACGGTGCCAACTCCGGAGGCGCCCGCCTGAATCAGCACCGTGTCCCCGGCCTGCATCTGGCCGCGGGTCTTGAGCAGGTGGTAGGCGGTGAGAAACACCAGGGGCATCCCGCCCGCCTGCACCGGATCGGTAGATTCCGGATAGGGAAAGACCAGATTGGCATTTACCGCCACGTACTCGGCGTGGCCCTGGGGTCCCATGGCCATTACCCGCTGGCCCACGGCCAGGCCGCCGACATCCCGGCCCACTTCCACAATGGTGCCGGCCGCTTCCAGCCCCAACGTCGACGGCAGGTCCGGCCCGGGATAGCCCCCCTTGCGGCGCAGGATGTCGGCGTAGTTTACTCCGGAGGAAACCACCTTGATCAGGACCTGGTGTGGTCTGGGTTTGGGCATGGCAGTTTCTTCCCACTTGAGGACGTCCGGACCGCCGAATTCGTGAATTCTCACCGCTTTCATCTTGGGCTCCTGATCAATACATTCCCCAGGCCTGGATTACCAGAATCGCTACCATGCCGGTTTTCCCAATGGGGAGGACTTCAATACTCCCGCGATATTGACCCGGACTGGTGCTCACCTCCAGCGATTGACCGGCAGCCGCCTGGATTGGAACGCGGTGGCCAGCCGGTTAGAGTTCGTATTCCTTCAGGTCGGGAGGGATAATCAGCCGGGCCTGAGTCACCTGCTGGACCTCTTCGGGAGCCCAGCCTGGCGCCACTTCCAGCAATACCAGGCCCTCTGGTGTGGGCCGCATGACGGCGATGTCGGTCACGATCAATGATACGCACTCTTTGCCGGTGATCGGGTAGGTGCACTCCTCCACGATTTTGGACTGGCCCTGATGGTCGGTGTGTTCCATGGCCACGATCACCGTCTTTGCCCCGGCGGCCAGGTCCATGGCCCCACCAATGTTACCCACGCCCCGTTCCGGGAGCATCCAGTT
>DASTLM010000021.1:0-3113 GCA_035714945.1 Dehalococcoidia bacterium
GTGCCTTACTCCCCGGGCAGCGGCCTCTGGTGGGCCAGCGGCTCGCGAACTCCTCTTCCGAAATTGTTGATTATTGACTGATTCCGGAGTTGAGCCGGCATGAAGATATCGCGCGGGGTAACCCGATCTCTGGTCGCTGGCCTGGTGCGGCCCAGCGTCGGGTATGGCGGGCTGTCCGGTGGACTGCTGACTGCACCATTAATTGCAGTGATGTATCTGATCGATCAGGTGGCCGGTGTGCCCTTTGTTCCCTTCGCCCTGTTCGACTGGATTACCCGAGTACTTCCTGGCCCGGTGGTCACCTGGGGCATCGACCTGATGATCGACGCTCTGCGGTTGGTCGGGTTGAATGTCGCCGACGCGGCCAAGACCGCCGAGCAGATTGGGGCAGTCTTGCTGTTTGGCTTCGTGGGGGTGGTCGTTGGCAGCTTTTCCTTCGCCGTAATGGAAGGGCGTAAAGCCGATCCCGGCCCTGCCTGGGGCCTGAAAATCGGGGCGGTGGTTGGCATACCCATGATCGCCATTAGCTTCTTCGCAGGACAGGCAACTGGCCATCCGGCAATCGTCGGCATCGGGTTATCGGTCCTCTTCCTGGCCTGGGGCATGTCATTTGTTCCAGCATATCGAAAGCTACTGATAAATAATCTACCTTCACCAACCATCGAGCCCGAAATCCGGTCAGCCCAAAGAATTAACCGCCGGCAGTTTCTGATCAGGTTGGGCGCAACCACTGCCACCATCACCGTGCTCGGCGGTAGCCTTGGCGCGATGCTGGCCAGCGTCGAACGCCGACGGGTGGCCGACGCCATTGCCAGGTCGATGGAGACTTCAGAAATGGGCAACGGGTTGCCCTTCCCCAATGCCAACGATCCGTTGGTGCCCGCGCCGGGCACCCGCCTGGAGTACACCCCAGTCAAGGACCATTACAAAGTATTTATCCGTGCCGAACCAACGATGATTGACGGCGACAACTGGGTCTTGCCCATTACCGGACTGGTTGACAACCCCCTGGTACTGACACTGGCTGACATTCAACACAATTATGCGTCCCGGGACCAGTATGTAACTCTCTCCTGTATCTCGGGACGAATTGCCACCTCGTTAATCAGTACCACCTGGTGGACCGGGGTCAGCCTCCAGCAGGTACTGGCTGATGCTCAGCCGCAGGCGGAGGCGCGGTATCTCATAATAACCTCCGGCGATGGGTTTTATGAGACGGTCGATCTCGACCTGATTGCGTCGGACGAACGCATCATGCTCTGTTATGCCTGGGATGGCCGGCCCATCCCCTTTGATCACGGGTTCCCACTGCGTGTCTGGTTGCCGGACCGCTATGGCATGAAGCAGCCCAAGTGGATCACCGGAATGGAAGTCACCAACGAGTACCGTCCGGGTTACTGGGTAGAGCGGGGCTGGGACGAGATTGCTCAAGTGAAAGCCACCTCGGTCATCGACACCGTCGCGGTCAACGACATCGTCGAGAGTAGCGATGGCAGGCTGGTCCCGGTGGGGGGCATCGCCTTCTCCGGGGCCCGGGGCATCTCGAAAGTTGAGGTAAGCGTGGATGATGGACCCTGGCAAGCGGCCAGGTTGAGGGCTCCCCTCTCCGAAACGACCTGGGTGATCTGGCGCTACGACTGGCCCTTCGCCGAAGGCAACCACACCTTCGAGGTCAGGTGCGCTGAAGCCGACGGTACTGCGCAGATTGAGGAGGAGGAAGGAAATCATCCCAATGGCGCCACCGGCATCCACCGCCGGAAAGTGGATGCTTAACTTCCGGCAAGACTGGGGGAAAGTCACTGGTTTAGCGACTGCGATACCTCGGCCAGGACCCCCATCGTCCGGTTGATCGATGCCTCACGGTGGTCTCCAGCGGTCACAATTGAGACCAGTATCTCGGTGGCGCCCCGGTCCAATAGCCTCTGCAGTCCCTCCTTCACTCCGGACTCACTGCCCGACAACACGGTCCCGGCAATCATCGCATCGCTCCAGGTCTCTTCCGCCGCTTCCGGATACCCGGCATTGGCGAACATCTGCTGGTAAAAGGGCATCCGGGGATAGTTGGACAGTTGTTGTTGCACGGCCACGCGAACCTCCACCGGGTTGTCATGGACGCACACCGGAGCGTGGGCAATCAGCGGCGGAGCAGAACGTCCCGCGCCCGCAGCTCCTTTTCGCATTGCAGGCAGGGCGACGCTTTCCAGATATGCCCCGGGGCAGACCCAGCTAATTGCGCCATCAGCCAGGGCGCCGCAGGCCTCAAAGGATGCGGACCGCAGCGCCGAAGCCATGACCGGCACGTCCACCGGAGCCGCCAGGCTGGCGTGAGCGTGGTAGTATTTGCCGTTGAAGTCCACCGACCCTTGCTGCAGCAGAGACTTCAAGATCTGAATATACTCCTTCAGGTGCCCCAGCGGCGACCGGAAGCCGGTCCCAAACATAGCTTGAGTGGTGGGCCGGTGACTGGGGCCAATGCCCAGGCGGATGCGCCCGGGGGCCAGTTGGTAGAGGACCTGCACCTGTTGGGCCGTCACTATGGGATGTCTGGGAAAAGTCGGCACAATGGAGGTGCCAAAGGTGACTTTTTTGAACCGTTCCGCTGCTGCTGCGAAGACGGTCAGGCCATCCAGACCCGCTCCTCCGGTGGTCAACCAGACCGCCGGGATCCCCGCAGCTTCGACCCGGCCAATGTTTTGCATCACGCTGGCTACGTCGGGTGCCGACACTGCCACGCCGATTCTCTGCTCAGCCATCTGACACCTGGTTCAGGGCCACCCCGATAATTGACTGAAATCCGCGCGATCGAAGGACAGTGCGATAGCAAGACAGCATTGCTACCTGCCCCTCAGTTTCGGGTCGAAAATGTCCCGGAGGGCGTCGCCGGCGAAGGCGAAACCCAGCACGGTTATGGTGATGGCCACTCCCGGGAAGATCAGAATCCAGGGTGAATCGACCATGTATTGCGCGGCCTGCCCGGTGAGCATTCGTCCCCAGGACGGGGTGGGCTCGGCAATTCCCAGGCCCAGGAAACTGAGGCCGGCTTCGGTCAGAATGGCATTGCCGAACATGGACGACATAATGATCAGGAAGGGAGCTACCGTGTTGGGCATGAC
>DASTLM010000022.1:0-2766 GCA_035714945.1 Dehalococcoidia bacterium
TCGGTTGTTAAAGTGCCCGAAGCCGTTTTATCCCCCGAGTGCCTACGGGTCTGGCATAAAGGGGTGCCTTCGCACGCGGATACACTAGCACATTTTCGGCAATCTAAAAAGGAGGGATTGTCGCTTTCCTCTGCCGCCTGAAGGCGGCAGTCTCCAGCGCCACCTTTTATGATCGCACCGGACATAGCAAAGGGGGACCTCATTTGGCGCTCGCGCAAGAATACGATCCTGTCCTGTTGTTTCCTCACGGTCTTCACTGTCTTCAGTGTCTTCACGGTCTTCGGGATTTTGCTCACCGGTTGCGCCCCGGGGTCTGAATCCAGCGACGTAGCTGAGACTGGGGCGGAACGCGGGCGGGCCATCTACGGCCAGTCGTGTCAGACCTGCCACGGCGACGCCGTTACTGGGGCCGGAGGTAATCCGGCGGTTCCTCCCCACGGTCCTCAAGGCCACACCTGGCACCATCCCGATGGTCAGCTCGAAGCGATCATCCTCGGTCAGTTCACCTACCCCGGGCGGACCATGCCCTCCTTTGGCTCGGACCTGAGCCAGGAAAATATCGCGGATATTCTGGCTTATATAAAGGAAGGTTGGACCACCGAGCAACGGGAAGTGCAGGCGGAGACCAGCAGGAACTGGGAGCAGTACCAGAACGATGGTCGGTGACCATTAGCAGTTTGATGGAAAACCCTTTTCGACCATCCCCCAACCCCCTTCCTGACCAGGAAGGGGGTAGAAATTGTATCTGGGGGACACCCCCAGACCCCTGCCAAAGGGACTTCGCCCCTCTGGACTCCCCTTTTTCAGCACCCGGTCAGGCGGGGCCTCGGGGTTGACAGGTAGCCAGGGGTGTCACATACTCGGTGGGTCACGCTGAGGATCCACCGGAGGCTCTGGGGCACATCATACAAGGAGGAACTGCAATGCCGTATTATACCAAGGGCGATGTCCGCATCCACTATGAGGAGGCCGGGTCCGGTTTCCCGCTTCTGGTCATCCCCGGCGGGGGCCTGAACTCCCTGGTCAGCAATTGGCCCAATCAGGTGTTCAACGCGATGGAGGAGTTCAAGAACGATTTCCGCTGCATTACGATGGACCAGCGCAACGCCAACGGCGGCGAGTCCAGCGGTCCGGTCCCGGTCAATGACCCGTGGGGAGCCTTTGCCGACGACCAACTGGGGCTGATGGACCACCTCGGCATACGGGAGTTCTTCTTCATGGGCTACTGCATCGGTGGCCCGTTTGCCCTCAAGCTAATGGAACGAGCGCCCCATCGGGTGGTGGCCGGCGTGCTCTGCCAGCCGGTTGGGCACAACCCGAAAACTCCTGACTCCATGTACAACTCTGGCCATGATAACTGGGGACCGGCACTGTGCGCCCGCCGGCCTGACGTGACCATGGCGACGGTCGAAGCGTACCTGCACAACCTTTACCGCGTCCAGCCAAACTTCATGTACAGCGTGTCCCGCGACTTTGCGCGTACCTGCCAGACGCCGATGCTGGTCATGCCTGACGACACGCCATCGCACTCCTACGAGGCCGCCATGGACCTGGTGGCCCTGGCGCCCCGGGCCGTAGTGACGGTGTATCCCTGGAAAGAGTCAACGGACGTAAAGGCCAAGACAATTAACCAGGTGCGCGACTTTCTCCGGGCGCATCAACCCGCGACAACCGCCCACTGAAACGGGCTGGTGGTTTGTCCCCATGACCGGTTCGGCAGGGACAATCCCTGCCGGACCGTTTATTTTCAGCGTGGCCGCAACCAGGAAAGTACCACATTCGCCGGCTACTTTCGCCGGCTAGTCCTTGAGGACAACGTAAACGGCCGATGAAGGGCTTCGGTCAACGTGGGCATGACCGCGACCGATCACGTCTTCCATGAGTCGAATGTCTCCGGCTCGAAACACTTGCCTCGTGCCATCACTGGTTCCAATCTCCACCTCGCCGGAAAGATGAATGATCAGCCGACGTTCGGGCAGGGGGTGGAAATCCATATTTCTGGTACCATCAAACTGTTGGACTTTGACCTCGTGTATCCTGGTCAAGGCACCCAATTCCGGGTGGTCCTCCAATCGCACTTCCTCGATGTGGCTTTCACCGTCGCTCCCCGCGAAAACTCGATATATTGCCATTGCTTCCCTCTGCATAACATCGCCAGACTCTTGAGCTCTAGTCTCCGCTTACCAGGGCCTGGTCCTGATTCTTCAGCCGTTTCCTGGTTTGCCAGGTCGTTTCCTGGTTTGCCAGGCGGGGCAGTTGGGGTCCTGGTCCGACTTCTGGCCCCATTCTTGCTAATACTCCTAGCCGCACATGTAGAGAAGGGTCTCACCCTCATCCTAACCACCTCCCTCAAGGGGCAAGGGACTTGGCCCCCTCTCCCTTTGGGAGAGGGCTGGGGTGAGGTAACCAGTGAGAACTGCGACTGTAGTACTATGTAGCGGGGCCAACTCGCCAGAAATGATCATTGCCCCGGGATAGCCCGGCTCGTTCCGTGATACTGGTTGCTGGTGGACCCCAGCCAATCTACCAGAAGAGTTGACCGAGCGGAAGGCGGTCAACCTAATTCGTGATAAATGGTGCGGTCCAGGCCAGCCGCAGGCTAGGGGTCTGATAGGGGTACCCGGCCGCCTCCGGCGACCGGCAGCTCCCGGCCCAAGTCAGACGCCTGCTTGATGGTATCCAGGAAGCGATGCAGGTCTACCGCGGTATCGAAGGTCGGCAGGCGGCTCTGCCCGGTGCGGATCGCCTCGGCGAACAGGGCATACA
>DASTLM010000023.1:0-6205 GCA_035714945.1 Dehalococcoidia bacterium
GGCGATGGCATGGAAGCACGAGTCCCAGAACCACTGGAAGGGATAACCCCGCAGGGATGGCACCACAAAGCTGAACTCCTTGCCATTCCAATCGGCTACGCCCCTTCGCAGGTTGGTCAATAGAATTCTACGGGCGCCCTCTTCAAGCCGTTGGCGGTCCACTAACTCTTTCTCCCGGACTGATATTGGGTCCCAGACTGGTTTCGGGTCCCGGACTGGGATTGGTAAATATTGAGGTATTTCTCCGCTACCGCGGACCAGGTGAATTCGGCCCGGGCGTACTCTCTGGCATCCTTGCCTAGCTGCCGGCGATAATTGCCGTCGTTTACCAGCCGCACCATTTCGGGGACGGCGGAGGCTTCATCGAATTTAGGCACCACCACCGCGCCTCTGGTGAGCAACTCCCGGTTCGCTCCCACATCATGGGTCAGCACCGGCACGCCACAGACCATCGCTTCGAAAAACACCAACCCGAAGGCCTCATAGTGGGAGAACAGGGTAAAAATGTCGGCTTTACCGTACCAATCGGCCAACTCGGCGTCACCTAATTCTCCAGTGAAGATAACCTCCTGGTCCAATCCGTTGTTCCTGACCTGGGCCCGCAACGATGCTTCGCCCCCCTCGTCCTGACCCACCAGCACCAGGCGGGTGGGACGTTGGAACCGGTCTCGCGCCTGTTGATAGACCCTCAGCAGCCAACCCTGACCCTTGTGCTCGCCCAAACGTCCCACGCACAAAATGTTGAGGGTGTCGTCCTCCGAGGCCGTTATCGGTCCAGCCAAGGGCGACGCTCCCCATCCGATGACGGCCTGCTTTCCGGCTGGCGCCCAGTAGTCCCGATGCACCTGCCTGGCTTCCTGCTGGGTCAGCGATACCACATAGTCCATCACGTTACAGATGAAGCCATTGATCGGCCGCAGCCACCAGCGGCTCAGGGGCAGGGTATGGTAGGAAGGGGTGAATACGAAACGGGCGTGACGGCGACGCCAGAACCAACTCCAGAAGTGCCCCCAGAACCAGCCGTCGCCAACGAAGTGGACTACGTTGGGATCGAACTCCAGGATGTAACGGCGCACCTGCCACGGTGAAAACCAGACCAGCGGCACCGAATAAAGGGGGATAGAGGTCCTGGGAAATCCCTTCAGCCGGTAGATGGCGATGCCTTCCGGAGTCGAGTCCCGGTCGGCCCATTCCGGGTGCGGCACCAGCGGAAAAGCATACTTGGTGGTCAACACTGCCACCGCCTCCACCCTCGACGAGTCCATCAACTCGAAGCAGAGCCGCTCAATGGCCCGCTCGATCCCCCCCAGGTAGGGGCGGAAATAGGGGGTCAAAAACATTATTCGCAAGGGAGGAGGTCTGCTGCTCATTCAGTACCTCCGCTAGAATTACCTTCAATCGGCCAGCGCTCGCTCCAGGCCGTTACTCCAGGCGTCGGCAATCTCCGTGACCGATAAGTCCAGATACTCACCGATTCTGAGGCGGCAGGCTCCGGTGACCCCTAGCTCCAGCATCGGCACGCCCAGTTCCGCCGCCAGTTGTTCCAACGTGGCCAGCCGTTCTGGGGCTAATGATACCACAATGCGCGACTGTCGCTCGCCGAACAGGGCCGCGTCCCACCGCCGGGGGAATCGGGACAGCTTGTCAGCTCCCTGAAAGCCTACCTCACCCAGAATGCAACTCTCGGCCAGCGCCACCGCCAGGCCGCCATCGGAGCAATCATGGGCCGACTCCACAACCCCTGCTCGAATCGCCTGGCGGCACAATTGCTGCACCCGCAACTCCTGATCCAGGCTGATGGCTGGGCGTCCGGCCACCCGGCCGTGGACCACCTGCAAATACTCGCTGCCCGCCAGGTCAGCAGACCGGGGACGCAGATTGGCACCGCCCAACAGCACCACCCTCAGGCCAGCTTGAGGAAACCCGGCCCTGGAATGTCTGGTGGCATCCTCCAGGAGGCCCAGCCCACCCAGCACCGGCGTGGGGTAGATCGCCTGGCCCTGGGCCTCGTTGTAGAGGCTGACGTTGCCGCTGACCACGGGCACGCCCAACCCCCGGCAAGCCCGGGCCATCCCCCGAATGCACTGTTCCAACTGGTGGTAGATCTCCGGCCTTTCCGGATTGCCGAAGTTGAGGCAGTCGGTGAGGGCCAGGGGTTCAGCCCCGGAGCAGGACAGGTTGCGGCAGACCTCGGCCACCGCTATCTGGCCGCCCCGATAGGGGTCCAGGTAGCAGTAGCGTCCGTTGCCGTCGATGGCCAGGGCAATGGCCTTCCTGGTGCCCTTGATGCGCAACACCGCAGCGTCGCTGCCCGGCCCAACGACGGTGTTGGTCTGCACCTGGTGGTCGTACTGGCGGTAAACACCTTGCCTGCTGGCAATGTTGGGCGACTCCAGCAGCTTCAGCAACACATCGGCGGGTTTCTGAGTGGGGATCGGGACGTCGGCGAGACTCAATCTTTGCCGCTCGGTCTGCTCCGCAGCAGGTTTTCCCCGCAAACGGTATCGGGGAGCCTCGCTGAGCTGATCAATGGGCAGATGCACGATTAGATTCTGGGCGTCGGATATCTGGGCGTAGGGTTCCTGGGATACGCGGCCCACTGGGCGGCAAGTGATGTCCCACTTGTCGAAGACTTTCTTGACCCCGGCGACATTTTCCGGCGCTACCACCAGCAGCATCCGCTCCTGGGACTCGGATAGCATGACCTCGTAGCCGGTCATGCCCTTTTCGCGACAGTGCACCTGAGAGATGTCCAACTCCAGACCCCGGCCCCCCCGCGCCACCGACTCGATGGCCGCGCTGGTCAGTCCCGCCGCTCCCAGGTCCTGAAGTCCCGCCACCAGGCCAGTGGCCAGAGCTTCCAGGCAGGACTCGATGAGAATTTTCTCCAGGAAGGGGTTGCCCACCTGCACCGTAGGCCGGAGCTCGGCCACTTCCTCAAAAGTGCGCGACGCCAGACCGGAAGCGCCGTGAATCCCGTCCCGTCCGGTCTCGGCCCCCACCAGCAGCAGGATGTGACCCACCGTTCCCGCGGCGGCAGTGGCGATGCGGTCCTTCTCCACCAGGCCCACGCACATGGCGTTGACCAGCGGGTTATGGGAGTAAGACGGGTCAAAGTAAATCTCCCCCGCCACATCGGGTACGCCGATGCAGTTGCCGTACCAGGAGATGCCCTCCACCACACCACGAAACAGATGCCGGTTATGTGGTTCGTCCAGCGGTCCAAAGCGCAGAGAGTTCAGCAAGGCGATGGGACGCGCCCCCATCGCTAGTATGTCTCGAACGATGCCGCCCACGCCGGTGGCCGCGCCCTGCATTGGCTCCACCGCCGATGGGTGGTTGTGGGACTCGACTTTGAAGACCACCGCCAGCCCATCGCCGATATCGATGGCGCCGGCGTTTTCGGCCCCAGACTGGGTCAGGACCCTGGGGGAGCGGCTGGGGAGTAACCCCAGCAGGGGTCGGGAGTGCTTATAGCCGCAGTGCTCGCTCCACAGGGCGCCGAACATGCCCAACTCTACCGAGTTGGGTTCCCGGTCCAAACGGTCCAGAATCATCTGGTACTCGTCCCGGCTGAGGGCTATCTGGTCCAAATCTTGCTGGCTAACCGGCATCAACCCCTCGCCTCACCACCTCGATTCGATAAAAAGGCATCCCAAAAAGGCATCCCAAAAAGGCATCGCCGAAGGACATTATAGTCGGGGCGGACCCGGGTGTCTGCCCTGAGAGCACCCCTAGCCGGTTGATCAAAACCACTTTTCGAACATCCCCCAACCCCCTTCCTGACCAGGAAGGGGGTAGAAATTGTATCTGGTGGACACCCCCAGACCCCTGCCAAAGGGACTTCGCCCCTCTGGACTCCCCTTTTTCAGCACCCTGCTGGCGAAATACTAAGGTTCAATCATCACAAAGTCATCACAAAGTCATCACAAAGTGCTGCCGAATATTACCAGGGCAACGCCGGCCACCGCCAGAATCGTACCCATCAACAGCCAGGGAGTTACGTTTTCCAGTCGGTCCAGGAACAGGTAGACCAGCAGCAGAGTCACCAGCGGACTGATGGATGATATGGGCGCAACGATCACCACATCGGACTTCTGCAAGGCCAGGTAGAGGGTGATGACGCCCAATGCCGAGGTGAGTCCCGACAATACCACATACATGATCCCCTTTCTGGCGGTCTGTAGACCCGCAATCGCGCCCCGGCCCGCCACCGGAGCCAGGACCAGTATCCCGAAGAACATGCCGAAGGCGGCCACCACCAGCGGCGACCCGAACTCCTGACTCAAACTCTTGGCCACCAGGTTGGAACCACCATAGGAGGCCGCCGCACCCAGGCCGGTCAGGTAGCCCAGGAAAGACTTGCGGTCTAGACGCCAACCTGGTCTAAATATGTCCCGGCCACTGCACAGGATCAGGCCACCCACCACCCCGACGGTTCCCAAAGCCACCACCGGATGTAGTCTCTCCCTCAAGAAGATCAAGGCGAGGATGGCCGCGAACAGCGCCGCCGAACCCACAAAGGGACTGGAACGGGACGCCCCGATCAGATTGATCGACAGATGATTTTGGGCCCGACCGCCCAGGTAGGTCAACGCACCATGTCCCAAGAAGAAAAGGAGAGCGATGGCGGGCAACGCCCGGATATCCGAAAAAGCGAATATCACCGCCAGGATGGCTGAAGGAATGAAGCTGGCTACTGCGGAAATCAGCGTGCTGGGCAGAGGTCTGATTCCCAGCATTCCCACCCGGGCGAACACGGCGGCGCTGCCAAAACCCAGGGCTGACAGCAGGGCCAGACCAATGGCAATCATCCGGGCGTTGCGGTCACTGGCAGCTGTCGATAATCGACTGGAAGATCAAGTTGCCGTCGGCGCTGCCCAGGAGGGCCTCGCAACTGCGTTCCGGGTGGGGCATCATCCCCAGCACGTTGCCCTGCTGATTGAGAATGCCCGCGATGTTATGCACCGAGCCATTGGGATTGGCCGAGTCGGTCACCGCTCCCGATGCCTGGCAATAGCGAAATAGTATTCTGCCCTCTTTTTCCAGTTGAGCGATGGTGGCGTCGTCAGCGTAGTAGTTGCCCTCGCCATGGGATACCGGTAACTTCAGCACCTGGCCCGGCTGGCAGCCGCGAGAAAATGGCGTGTCATTACGCTCGGTAATCAGGTTGCTCCACTGGCAGCGGAACTCCAGGTCCTGGTTGCGCCGCAACACTCCGGGGAGCAGCCCCGCTTCGCAGAGGATCTGGAAGCCATTACAGATACCGATTACCAGACGTCCCTGAGCTGCAAATTCTTGCAACGCCGTCATGACCGGTGAAAATCGGGCGATTGCTCCAGCCCGCAGGTAATCGCCGTAGGAAAAGCCGCCGGGGAGGATGATGCAATCGTAGGCGGAAAGGTCGCTTTCCCGATGCCACACGTAACCGGCCTGCTGTCCCAAAACATCGCCAACCGCGTAGTAGCAATCGGTATCACTCCAGGTCCCGGGGAAAACGACAATCCCGAAGCGCATCCAGACTAAAGTCCTGCCAACCAGTGAATCACTCGCGGTTCGCCGATTTTTCCAATATTTCGGTGACCACCGCGTTGACCAGCGCGCCATCGGCCTTGCCCCGGACCTGCGGCATCAACCGGCCCATAACCTTGCCCTTGTCCCGGGCCGTCGTGGCGCCCATTTGCTGGATCGTCGCTTCAACTAATCTGGTCAGTTCCTCGCGACCCATCTGCGGAGGCAGATATTCCTCCACGATGGCCAATGCTGCCGATTCTTTGGCGACTAAATCGGCCCGCTTCCCTTCCTGAAACATCTGGATGCTTTCGCGCCGTTCTTTGGCCTGCCGGGCGATAACTTCAATCACGCCCGGCTCGTCCAGTTCTTTTAGCTGGTTCTTCTCGGTGAGCTGTATCTGGCTCTTTATGAAGCGCAAAGCGTCCAGCCGTTCTTGATTGCGGCTGCGCATTGCACTGCGGATGTCGTCTTCTAACCTCTCTCGAATCGTCATGGGGACCCCAATTACAGCGGCCTGCGCTTCGTTAGCTCTGTCTCCGTAGTATAATCCAGGCGGTTGGACCGAGTATATAGGGCCAATTCTGGCCCGGCCGTGGTCGCCAGGACCGCACCTGGCACGTGCCGGTCATCTCCCAGGATAACTTTAGCCCCGGGCCGGCTGTCCTGGGACGGGACGGTGATTCCCAATATC
>DASTLM010000024.1:0-12550 GCA_035714945.1 Dehalococcoidia bacterium
CTCGGATCAAGTCCATTGATACCAGCAAGGCCCAGGCCCACCCCGGCGTCAAGGCAGTGGTCACGGTGAAGGACCTGCCCATTTCCCGGATGAAGAATCCCGACCAGGGCCTGCGCTTCGCCAGCGACAATGTCCTGGCCCGCGACAAGGCCCTGTATAAAGGCCATGCCATCGCAGCGGTAGCCGCCGATAACCCTCATATCGCAGAAATGGCCCTCTCGTTGATCCAGGTTGACTATGAAGTGCTGCCTTCGGTGGGGACGGTGCAGGAGGCGATGAAGGAAGGGGCGCCTCTGCTGCACGAAGACATCACCACCAATGAGTTGGGCGAAGCGACCGATAAGCACAGCAACGTGGTTACCCACTTCAAGTACGAGTTGGGCGATATTGATCAGGGCTTTGCCCAGGCCGATGTGATCGTCGAGCGGGAGTTCACCACTTCAACGGTCCATCAGGGGTATATCGAGCCCCAGAACGCCTCGGCATTCTGGAACGCCGACGGGCAGTTGAAGGTCTGGACCAGCACCCAGGGGGCCTTTTCCGCCCGGGACGCCATCGCCAAAGTGTTGGACCTGCCGGTTTCCAAAATCACCGTGGTGCCCATGGAAATTGGCGGCGGCTTCGGCGGGAAGATCCCCATCTACCTGGAACCGCTGGCCGCCCTGCTGTCCCGTAAATCCGGCCGGCCGGTCAAGATTCTGATGTCGCGTACCGATGTGTTCGAGGGCACCGGCCCCACCTCGGGTTCCTGGATGAAGGTCAAGATGGGCGCGACCAGAAACGGTAAAATTACCGCCGCGGATGCGACCCTCGCCCTGGAAGCGGGCGCTTTTCCGGGGTCCCCGGTCACCATGGGTGCCCAGTGCATCTTCGCACCCTATAACATCGATAACGTGCGTTCCCAGGGATACGACGTGGTGGACAACAAGCCCAAGGTCGCTCCCTACCGCGCGCCGGGCGCGCCCATCGCCGCTTTCGGCGGTGAGCAGGTGGTGGACGAACTTAGCCGCAAGTTGGGCATCGACCCGTTGGAGTTTCGGCTGCGCAACGCCTCCAGAGAGGGCACTCGCCGGGTGGACGGCCCGGTCTACCCGCGCATCGGCAACGTCGAGGTCCTGGAGGCGGCCCAGGCCAGCGCCCAAAATAACACTCCCCTTTCCGGCAAGTACCGGGGTCGGGGTGTGGCGTCGGGCTTCTGGTTCAACATCGGAATGCAGTCCAGTTGCAGCATTGGGGTCAACTCTGACGGCACCATCACCCTGGTGGAAGGCTCCACCGACATTGGCGGCACTCGGGCGTCGCTGGCCATGCAGGCCGCTGAAGTGTTGGGCATTCCCGCCGAGGACGTGCACCCCAGCGTGGGCGACACCGACTCGGTGGGGTACACCTTCCTGACCGGTGGCAGCCGGACGACCTTTGCCAGCGGATGGGCCGCCTATGAAGCAGCGCAGGATATCAAGCGAAAAATGATCGGGCGGGCGGCCAGTATCTGGGATGTTTCCGCCGTCGATGTTGAGCTGGTGGCGGGAGTTTTCCGGCACAAGTCTGAGCCAGAACTGAAGACCAGCTTCAAGGACCTGGCCGGCCAGCTAAACCGCACCGGTGGGCCAATATCCAGCCAGGTGAGCGTTGATCCCAAGGGCGCCGGCGGGGCGTTCAGCACCCAAATCGCCGACGTGGAAGTCGACCCGGACACCGGCAAGGTAACCGTGCTGCGCTTCACCGTGGTGCAGGACGCCGGAAAAGCCATCCATCCCAGCTACGTTGAAGGGCAGATGCAGGGCGGGGTGGTCCAGGGAATCGGCTGGGCGCTGAACGAAGAGTATTTCATGAGTGACCAGGGCTCAATGGTAAATTCCAGCTTCCTGGACTACCGGATGCCCATCAGCCTCGACCTTCCCATGATCGAAACCATTATCGTTGAGGTGGCCAACCCCGGCCATCCCTTCGGCGTCCGCGGCGTGGGTGAAGTGCCCATCGTGCCTCCAATGGCCGCCCTGGCCAACGCCATCAGCGACGCCATCGGAGTTCGGATGCAACACCTGCCCATGTCTCCGGGAGCGATCCTGGAGGCCCTCTGGAAGAAGAACGGCCAACCCGGTTGACCCTTGATTTGGCAGGCAAATGATTTCCAGAATAATTTTCAAGAGGAAGTAACGATGGCCCGCGTACCTTTTGTCCAACGGGACACCATGACACCAGCAGGCCAGCAGGCCTGGGATGAGATCGAAGGCAGCCGGGGAGGCGTGGCCCGCAATTACGCCGCCCTTCTGAACAATCCTCCGGCGGCCAGGTCCTATGCTAACCTGGGCGGTTACGTCCGCTTCGAAACCCCATTGGACCCCCGGGTCAAGGCGCTGGCAGTGCTGACCGCCGCCCGGGAGGCTTCGGGCCACTATGTCTGGACGGTGAACCAGCGGGGAGCCCGAGAAGCGGGAATCGGCGACGATATCGTCGCTGCCATTCGGGAGTATCGCGCCCCCGTAGGACTGGCGGCCAGAGACGCTGCCGTAGTGCAGTTCGTCCTGGAGATACTGCGCCAGCACCGCGTCTCCGACGCTACCTACGACGCGTTGCGCTCCCAGATTGGCGATGCGGCGATTATTGATCTGCTGGTGGTGGTGTCCTATTATCATGGGCTGGCCCATCTTTTGCAGGCCCTGGACGTAGAACTACCGGAAGGCGTGACCTCGACGTTGACCTATTAGCCGGATTGCCCGACTTTTACCCCGATGGAGAGACTTATTCAGAAGCCGCCCAAAAAGGAGCGGCCGGCCTCGTGAAGAGGGGGGTCGCTGAAGGAGCGGCCCACAGCCGGTCGCTGAGGGCATAATCTTACTTCAGCCAACGCCGGCGGTCAAGCTGCTGGGGATTCAAGATATCCCCCGGGATTGTCCGACTGATCGAACCTGCGCGCCAACCCACCGGAGGCATCATACATGGCAGACTACATTTACCTGGTCCAGATGGATATTCCCACGGAGATGGAGGACGACTTTAACCGGGTTTACGACACCGAGCATGTCCCCAACATCAGTAAAGCTCCCGGTGTGCATGGTTGCACTCGTTACCAGCTGATATCCGCCGACGTGGCTGGCGTGGCTCGCTACGCCGCGATCTACGAGGTCGATTCGCCGAAGATTCCGGAAAGCGAAGGCTGGAAGGCTGAATCGGAAAAGGGAGACTGGCCGGCGTTGATTCGACCCCACACCACCAACCGCTCGCACCTGATATTCAAGAAGCTGACTTGAGCGATTCCCAAATTCGGCCTCTGGGGCAGGAGCGGGGCCACCAGCGGGTAACTCTACCGCCGAGAATTCTAGAAAACGTCTAGAAAAAAGTCTAGCCCGCCGCAACGCAGGTGATGGTTTTCACCACACCGCGGATTCCCTGGACCTGGCCGGTCACCAGTTCGGCGACCCCGGACATGGTGTCGGCTTCGACGCAGGCGATCAGGTCGTGGATGCCAGTGATCACGTCGGCGAATTTGACCCCCTCGATGGAGCGCAAAGCCTCGACCACTTGATTGGCTCGGCCAACTTCGGCCTCGATCAGAATGTACGCCCTGGCTGCCATGTACAGACTCCCGCTGGGTTTGAATGCTCCCTTGCTGG
This sequence comes from Dehalococcoidia bacterium, assembly GCA_035714945.1. Taxonomy (GTDB): domain Bacteria; phylum Chloroflexota; class Dehalococcoidia; order Lucifugimonadales; family UBA3495; genus Casp-Chloro-G3. Next base: position 3,615 of record DASTLM010000024.1, read on the forward strand.
TTAGTCGGACACACCAGCCGTAGAGGTTGCTTCCAATAATTAGCGGCGATTTACTGGTGCCAACTTAAGATGGCGCCAATTGATTTTCCGGTTAACCAAAATGTTGGGTGCCCCAAATATACGGGTGCCCCAATTATACGGGTGCCCCAATTATATCGGTAGCTCTTCTGGTGTCAATCAGTGCCGCCAGCAATGGCTGCTGCCCGGCCTTCCCCGGCGACTCGATTTTCCCTGGCCCGTGTTGAAGATCGGGTAGCCCCAACCGGGTGAGGCGTTTCCACAACAACGTCCGCGGTTCTCAGGGCGCTAATCGCCGGGCCCCGACCAGCGGTAAGCGCGAAGTTGCACTTGGTGCCCTGCATATATAGAATAGGCAATAAATATGAGCCTGTGAGTCTTGGCCCAAGAGGATGGGAGGTCAGGGGTTACTGAGGTCAGGGGTTACTGAGGTCAAGAGTTACTGAGGTCAAGAGTTACTGAGGTCAAAGGATAGGACCAAGGGTATCGTAGAATATCACGTCAACTGAAAAGGGAGTTAATATGCCCAAGATTGATGTATCCAGCTTGAGGAATGTAGCTTTACTCTCGCATAGCGGCGCCGGTAAGACCTCGCTGAGCGAAGCCCTTATGTTCAACGCCAAAGTGATCAACCGGCTGGGACGTGTTGAAGACGGCAACACGGTTTCCGACTACGAGCCGGAAGAAATCAAGCGCCGCAGCAGTGTTCAGACCACGTTGATCGCCTGTCCCGGGGATGATTACAAAGTGAACTTCCTGGACACCCCAGGCTACGATGATTTTATCGCCGAAGTTGTGGCGGCGTTGAGGGTGGTGGAGGGTGCCGTTATCCTGGTCCCGGGAACTTCAGGAGTTGATGTTGGGACCGAGCGGTCCTGGGACTTATGCGAGGCTCACCGTCTGCCTCGAGTTATTCTAGTGAACAAAATGGACCGGGAAAACGCCAGCTTCCCCAGTGCCGTGGCGGATATTCAGGGGACTTTCGGAAAGAAGTGCGTTCCGTTCCAATTGCCCATTGGCGAGGCGCTGGAATTCAAAGGCGTGGTCAGTATCGTGCGTCCCCCCGCCGATCTCCCGTCCGAATTGGCTGAAGCATTTAGCAGCGCCCGCGAGCGGCTGATTGAAGCAGTGGCTGAAACCGATGATGAACTGGCCGAGCGTTATCTGGAAGGCGAAGAACTGACCGAAGCTGAAATCACTGCTGGCGCACGTAAGGCGATTTGCAACGGAGACCTGGTGCCGATTCTGGCCAGCTCAGCCACCCGAAACATCGGTGTCAGCGAGTTCCTGGAAACGGTGCGAGAGTTTCTCCCTTCACCAATGGAGGGACAGAAGCCCACCATGAGCGACGCCTCCGGTAACGCAGTTGAGTTCAAGGTAGACCCGGCTGGCCCGCTGGCCGCTTTCGTATTCAAGACCACCGCAGACCCGTTTGTCGGTAAGTTGTCGGTGTTCCGGGTCTTTCGAGGCACCGTAACCAGCAACTCGGAGGTCTGGAACAGTGCTCGTAACCTGTCCGAGCGTATCGGCCAGCTCTATCTGCCGCGGGGCAAAACGCAGGTGAATATCAGCGAAGTTGTAGCTGGTGATATTGGCGCCATCGGCAAGCTGGCATCGACGCTAACCGGAGATACCCTGTGCGCCCGGGACCATCAGGTCTCCTTCGAGAGGGTCAGGTTCCCCGCCGGTTATTACAGCGTTGCGGTAAGTCCGGCAACCAAGGCCGACCTGGACAAGATGTCCACTTCGTTGAGCCGCATTGTCGAAGAAGACCCCAGCTTGCGGCTTTCTCGTGAGGTTGAGACCAGCGAAATGGTGCTCACCGGTTTTGGCGAAGCCCAGATTGAGGTGGCCATCGACAAGATCAAGCGCAAATTTGGCGCTGACCTGGAGACGCGGTTGCCTCGCGTGCCCTACCGGGAAAGTATCTCCCGGGTCACTCAGGCTGAATACCGACACAAGAAACAGAGCGGCGGCCACGGTCAGTACGGCCATGTGCTGCTGCGGTTGGAGCCAATGGAACGGGACCAGGGTTTCGAGTTTGGCTCGGAGGTTGTGGGCGGGCGGGTGCCCAAGGAATACATTCCTGCCGTTGAAAAGGGTATCGTGAAGACCCTGGAATCGGGTGTGGTGGCCGGGTTCCCGGTAGTGGACTTGAAGGCCGTTATCTACGACGGTAGTTTCCACGATGTTGACTCCTCAGGCATGTCTTTCGAGATCGCCGGCGCCCAGGCCCTGCGGAAGGGACTGTCGGAGGCCAATCCGATTTTGCTGGAGCCGATTGTCAAGCTGACGGTCAACGTGCCCGACGCCTATACCGGCGACGTAATGAGCGACCTGAACGTCAAGAGGGGGCGCATACTGGGAATGGCGCCCCAGGATCGCTACACGGTGATTGAGGCCGAAGTCCCTCACTCCGAGGTGCAACGCTACTCACAAGACCTGCGGTCGTTGACCCAGGGCCGGGGCAGTTACGAGTTCGTGTTCGACCATTATGAGCCGGTGCCCCAGAACATCGAGCAGAGGGTAATTGAAGAGGCCAAGCGGTCCAAGGAAGCCCACGGTGTCTAGTCGAAGCCCGGGCGGTTAGCTAATTCAGCGTATGGGTTGATGTCAGAGGGCTTCGATGATTCGAGGCCCCCTTCTACCCGATTCTAAAATCCCCAGCTCGGGCGATATTCCCCGAAAACCTCGCGAAACACTCTCATCATCTCTCCCAGGGTGGCGTAGGCTTTAACCGCATCCAGCAGTGCTGGCATCAGGTTTTCCGATCCTCGGGCTGCCCGCTCCAGAGCGCGCAGCTTCTCGCCTACTGCCCGGTTATCGCGGGTCCGTCGCAGCGCGTTGAGGTTATTAATGTGCTGACGTTCGCCCCGGGCATCGACTCGAAGCAGCGGCATTGTCCCGGGGTTGCCGGTGCAGTATTCGTTGACGCCCACCGTGATGCGTTCTTTCCGGTCTTCCTCTTGCTGGTAAATGTAGGCAGCTTCGGCGATCTCCCGCTGGAAGAAGCCGCCCTTCAGGGCTGGGATCACCCCACCAAGGTCATCGATGCGACGGAAATAGTCGTAAACCCCCGCCTCCACCTGGTTGGTCAGGCTTTCCAGGTAGTAGCTGCCGCCCAGCGGGTCCACCGTGTCGGCGACTCCAGTTTCCCAGGCGATGATCTGTTGGGTGCGCAAGGCCAGCAAGGCCGCTTCGGCCGAGGGCAAAGCCCAGGCTTCATCTCTGGCGTTGGTGTGCAGGGATTGGCAGCCGCCCAGGACGGCGGCCATCGCCTGCATCGTCACCCGTATCACATTGTTGTCGGGCTGCTGGGCGGCCAGGGCGGCGCCGGAGGTCTGCGCATGGCAGCGCAGCCACTGGGAGCGGAGGTTGGCGGCGTGGAAAGTGTCTCGCATCTCCCGGGCCCAGATCCGGCGGGCCGCCCGGAACTTGGCAATCTCCTCGAAGAAGTTGTTGTCAACGTTGAAGAAGAAGCTCAGTCGAGGAGCGAAGTCGTCCACCGCCAGGCCTCTTTCCAGGCAATGGCGGACGTACTCGAGGCCGTCGGCCAGGGTGAAGGCCAGTTCCTGCACCGCTGTCGATCCGGCCTCGCGGATGTGATAGCCGCTAATGCTGATGGGGTTCCATCGCGGCAGGTGCCGGGCGGCGAACTCCACCGTGTCCACCACCAACCGCATCGACGGCTCTGGCGGAAAGATGTACTCGTTTTGGGCCAGATATTCCTTGAGGATGTCGTTTTGCAGGGTGCCGGCCATCTGTTTCAGTGGGACACCCTGCTTTTCGGCGACGGCGATGTACATCGCCCAGATGATGGCCGCCGGACCGTTGATGGTCATCGAAGTTGTGACCTGGCCCAGGGGAATGCCGTCGAATAGAGTTTCCATGTCGGCCAGCGACGAAACGGCCACGCCGCATTTGCCAAATTCTCCAGCGGCCTGGGGAGCGTCGGTGTCGTAGCCGTAGAGAGTGGGCAGGTCGAAGGCGACGCTCAGGCCGGTCTGGCCGTTGTCCAGCAGGAACTTGAAACGGGCGTTAGTCTCTTCTGGCAGGCCGTAACCGGCGAACATCCGCATGGTCCACCGCCGGGCCCGATAGCCGGAGGGATGAACGCCGCGCAGGAAGGGATACTCTCCCGGATATCCCAGGTCCCGGGGGTAGTTGGTATCGGCCAGGTCGGCGGGAGTATAGAGCGGCGCCACCGGAATCTGGGAGGGAGTCTGGTAGGCAGGCTGGCGCTGAGGGGCCGAGTCAGCCTTTCTGCGCCACCGCTCCGCTTCCTGGCGGATATTTTCGATTTCCTCGGGAGAGTTCAAAAAGCCTCGAATAAGCCTGGGCTAATCGGTCAAACGCACGAAACGGCGGCGGCCAACCCTGATCACGTCTCCTGGTTGCAGCCCCGCGCCCGCCGAGTCACGGTCCAGGGTCTCGGTCTGGCCAGGATGCCGAATAAGCTGTACCGCCCTCTGGTTGATCAGCCGCTTGGCCTCGCCGTTGCTGCTGGCCAGACCTGCCGACACCAACCATCGGCTCAGCGAACGCTCTTCGTCACCGCTGGACGGGGCCAGTCGAAATTCTGGAATGTCCTCGGGCAGGTCGCGCCGCTGTACCACTCGCTCGAAATTGTCCTGGGCGCTGATTGCGGTTGGCCAGTCATGGAAGGTAGCGGTGATTTCCCGGGCCAGACGCTTCTTCAGTTCCATTGGATTGGACCCCGGACTGGCCGAGTTCACCGCCAATGTTTGGGACATTTCGCCCAGTTCCGCATCCGGTGTGTCGGTCAGATACTCAAAGTAGGGCACGATCAATTCATCGGGCAGGGACATCAGCTTGCCATACATGTCGTTGGGTTCTTCCTCCAACGCCACGTAGTTGCCCAGGCTCTTGCTCATCTTCTGCACCCCGTCGGTGCCCAACAGCAGCGGCATCAAGAAGCATTGCTGGGGTTTCTGACCCATCATGCCCTGCAGTTCCCGGCCCACCAGCAGGTTGAACATCTGGTCGCTGCCGCCGAATTCCACGTCGGACTCGATGACCACCGAGTCGTAAGCCTGGAGCAGGGGGTAGAGCAGTTCAGTGATGGCGATGGGATGGTGTTCTTTGAACCGCTGGGCGAAGTCGTCCCGCTCCAATAACTGGGCCAGGGTGAATCTGCTGGTCAGCCGGATTACGTCGGACAGGGTGAACCGCCCATACCATTGGCTTTGCCACTCCACCTGGGTGCGTTCCCGGTCCACCACCTTGAAGAACTGGCGCAGGTAGGACTCGGCGTTGGCGATCACTTCCTCATGGGTCAGCATCGACCGGGTCAACGACCGGCCGCTGGGGTCTCCTATCTGGGCGGTCCAGTCGCCGACGATCAGGATGACCTGATGCCCCAACTCCTGGAGCTGTCGCAGCTTGCGCAGACCGACCACGTGCCCCAGGTGAATGTCGGGACGGCTGGGGTCGAAGCCCATCTTCAGCCGGAGCGGCCGGCCCGCTTTCAGCATTGCCACAAATTCGTCCCTGGAGATTATCTCCTTGACGCCGCGTTGCGTGATCTGATCGATGACCGTCTGGCTAACCAACGGGTGCCCCTTCATCCTGAGCTAACGCCAGCCGGGTATTGGCGACATCCAGGGCTACCTGCCGGACCAGGGCTTCGACATCGGGAAATGCCGCCTGGTCCCGCAGCTTGGTGACGAAATCAACACCCAGCGTTTGCCCATAAAGGTCCGCGGAAAAGTCCAGAATATACACTTCGACCAGGCGTTCGGTCAGGCCAAAGGTTGGGCGAATGCCAATACTGGTGGCCGAAGGATGCCGATGTCCATTGACCACGGCCCAGGTCGCATAGATGCCATCCCCCGGCAGCATCAGGTCCGGCGGAATGTCCAGGTTGGCGGTGGGGAATCCCAACTCCCGACCTCTTCGGAAGCCTTTGACGACCCGTCCGCACAGGCGGAAAGTTCGGCCCAGCAGCAGGTTGCCGGTGGTTACGTCGCCCCTGGTAATGGTCTGACGAATGCGACCGCTGCGAACGGCGCTGCCGCCCAGGAGCAGAGGCTCGACAGTTTCGACCCAAAAGCCAAGTTTGTCGCCAACTTCTCGTAGAAACTCTGCATTGCCCTGACGATTTCTTCCAAACGCAAAATCGGGCCCAACGACCAGACCCTTCATTTTCAGGGTGTCCACCAGGATATTAGCGAAGTCTTCGGCGCTGACCTGGGATAGGGTTGGGGTGAACTCCAGGGTTATGACCAGCTCAATTCCCTGGCCTTTGAGCAGGTCCAACTTCTTTTGATGAGCAGTGATGTAGCTGACCGGGTGGTCCGGCCTCAGTACGGTGGTGGGATGATTGCGAAAGGTAATGACTCCGGGCTGGCAGTTGGGCCTGGCCTTGCGAACCAGATGCTGGAGCAGGTGACAGTGTCCCAGATGTACTCCGTCGAAGACGCCGATGGTGAGGACCGTGTCCTGGCCTGGAGCGGAGTCGGCCAATTCCTGGCGAAGGGTCATGCTGGCATTGTTCCTTGGCAGATGATTCTGGAACTAGCGATTCTCAAGCTATTGTAATGCCTTGCCGATCAATAGGAAAGCTGAGTCGTCCCGCCGAAACGGGTAATCGCATCTTCTTGAAGGCAGACAATCCGCCCGCAAGTCCGGTAAGGTCTGAGCCGTATCGTCCTTCCGGCGGAAGCCGGAATCCAGGGAACGTAACTGGACACCGGCCTCCGCCGGTGGGACGGGTGACCCGCTACGAGGTAAGATGCAATTGCGCTGTCCCACCGAAACGGGACAAGGTCAACCGGGCCTGCCCGCGCCGGAATGACGCTGCTCCGGGCTCCGGTAGACCTTTGGACCAGGTCCAGTTTCGACAACCACGGTGCGGCCTAGTATATTTAGGATCAGTAACCAGGAGGCCGGAGAGCTTATGCCGGAGAGGTTGTGCCGGAGAGGTTATGCCGGAGAGGTTATCGAAGAACAGGTTCGCCAAATTGACCAAAACCCACCCTCGATTCTTCTGGAAATTATCTTGACACAGCAGGTACGATGCCACCAAAAGCTTTGATGCGGGTAGTTGGCGGCGAGGCAAAGGGCCGGCGACTGAAGGGGACCATCGCTCCAGGAGCGCGTCCCACCACCGAGCGGGTCCGGGCGGCGATTTTCAATATTCTCGACCCAGACTCGTACCGGAATCGCCGGGCTTTGGACCTGTTCGCCGGGTCCGGCAGCCTGGGCATCGAAGCCTTGAGTCAGGGGGCGACGTGGGCTGACTTCGTGGAGCGAGACCACCGGCAATGCGAGATTATTCGTTCTAATCTGGAAACCACGGGATTCAGCCGACGGGCCAAGGTGTACCAGGCCGATGCGGCCCGGATATTGGAAACGTTGCCGGGGCCCTATCAGTTGATACTGTTGGACCCGCCCTACGCGCTGCAAACCATCGGAGAGGTGCTGGAACATATAGCCTCGGTGCCGGGGCTGGTGGATGAACCGGGTATTGTGGTCGTAGGGCACTCCCGACACCGGGAATTACTGCCCCACTATGGTTCCTTGTTACTGGAATCTCACCGCCGCTATGGGGATAATGTGGTGGAGTTCTACGCCAGGAGATAACCATAGGAGATAACCATATGGTAACTGCCATTTATCCCGGTACCTTTGACCCGGTGACCCTGGGTCACGTTGATATCGCCACCAGAGCTTCGGTGTTGTTCGACCGAATGATCGTAGCAGTTTACGCCAAGCCATCAAAGAGTTTGTTGTTTACCACTGAGGAACGGGTTCAGATGTTTCAGGAAGCGGTGAAGCACCTGCCCAACATAGAAGTCAGGGAGTTCGACGGTCTGGTCGTCCGCTTTGCGCAAGATGTGGCAGCGGCGGTAATTGTACGGGGGTTGCGCAGCGGGTCTGATTTTGAGTACGAATTTGAGATGGCGTTTATGAACCGAAGGCTGGCGCCGAAAGTGGACATGATTTCGTTTATGACTTCCCAAGACTATATGTTCATCAGTTCCAGCCTCTTGAAGGAAGTGGCTCTGTTAAGCGGGGACGTTACTGAAATGGTACCACCCCATGTGGCTAAGGCGGTTTATTCCAAATATGGCATGACGGTTCCAGAGCGCTGAGATACCGGATAAGGAGGGCATCATAGATATTATAAATGTGGTTGACCGTTTGGAGACCCTGGTAAATACCAGCAAGGTTATGCCGGTGACCGGCAGCCTTTTGATGGACAAGAAGAAGATTCTGGAACTGGTGGACCAGCTGCGCTTGCAGGTCCCCCAGGAGATCAAGTCCGCGGAAGAAGTGCTTACTCAGAAGGACCAGATCATCAGCCAGGCGATGATCGAGGCCCGGCGGGCCAAGGCCAAGGCTGAGGACGAATTCAAAGAGAAACTGGGCCAGAGCGAACTGCGCAAGCGGTCAGAGGATATTCTGCGGGAAGCCGAACTCAAGGCCGCCCGGATAATTCAACAGGCCGAGTCGGAATGCAACACCAAGCGGACCGAGGCCGATGCCTACGCCCTGCGCGCCCTGCGGGCCTTTGAAAGGGAATTGAACAGCCTGAACGGTTCAGTCCGCAAAGGCATTGACCTGCTGGCCGGCAATGCCCTGGTCAGCAGCGGTGTCGGCTCCGGTCGTAGCATCGCGATGAACGATTAACCTGATCCCGACGGCGCGGGGGTGGTCCAGTTGTCCCTCAGGTGCAACTGACCATCCCCGTTGCTAACCCCCTCAATGGTTTGACCCGGCCGCCTGGATACAACAGCCAAGGTGAAACCCGCAGGGCTGAAGAATGAATCCCCGTAGATGCCACTTTGGCATCAGTTCAGGTGGCCGCCGAAAGCAGGTCACCGTAATGCCCGCGCATCGACTGGCTCAGCTCCTGCAGACGCCGGTCTACCAGGTAACTGATGCTGCCAACC
>DASTLM010000025.1:0-4974 GCA_035714945.1 Dehalococcoidia bacterium
ATTGACTCGTCAATCAGGGCAATGGGGCCATGCTTCATCTCCCCCGCCGGATAGCCTTCGGCATGGATGTAACTGATTTCCTTCAATTTCAGCGCACCCTCAGAGGCGATGGGTGAATTGATACCTCTACCGAGGAACATGAAATTGTTGTAATTACCGAACCGCCGGGCCAGTGATTGGTACTGGTGGATGTCGGCCAGCATGTCTCCAATGAGGGTTGGGCAACGGGCCAGGTCATCGACCAGACGGCGGGAGTCTTCGGGGCTGAGATGGCCCCTGACTTGACCCAGGTACACCGCCAGCAAATTCAAGATTGTCAATGATGCGATGAAGGTTTTGGTGCTGGCCACCCCAACTTCCATGCCAGAGCGCATGTAGAGGGTACCTTCAGCCAGTCGGGAGGTCTGACTGCCCGTAACATTGCAGATGGTAATCAGCCGGCCTCCTTTAGCTTTGATCTCGTGCATGGCCGCCACCGTGTCGGCAGTCTCTCCCGACTGGGCGATGGAAACATACAGCGTGCGGTTGTCGATGTAGGCATCCCGGTAGCGGAACTCGGAAGCGCTCTCCACTTCAGCCGGCAGACCCGCCAGACGCTCAATAAGATAACGACCCACCTGGGCCGCGTGCAAGCTGGTACCGCACCCGATCAGCATCACCCGCTGCAATTGCTTGATATCGGCTTCGGAGATGGGAAAGTCGGGCAACTGGACTCGTCCTTGCTCAAAGTCCACCCGCTCCCGCAAAGCCGCGGCCAGCGCCTGGGGCTGCTCCATGATTTCCTTGAGCATGAAGTGCCGGTAGCCGCCTTTGTCGATCAGCACGTCTTCAGGAGTCACGTGGCGCAACTGTTTCTCAATGGGGTTGCCCGCCAGGTCCAGGTATTTAACGCCATTCCGGGTAACCACCGCCATCTCACCCGGCTCCAGGAATCCCACATCCCCGGATGGGGAGTCCATACGGAACAGGGGCAGCATGGCCGGCAGGTCGCTGGCCACAATGCTCTGGCCGTCGCGGTTGGCCACCACAATCCCCCCGGCGTTCCCGAGACGCATAACCCAGATCTTGCCGGCCTCGCCCCTGGTCATGGCCGCAATGGCCTGGGAACCCTTTAGCAGTCCGCCCAAACGCCGGAAGGAATTTTCGAACGACAACCCTTCGGCGCACCCTTGCTCAATCAGGTGGGCGATAACTTCAGTATCCGTCTCGGAGGTGAACCGGTGGCCCTGCCCCTGAAGGCCGCGTTTCAGCTCCAAAAAGTTTTCCACGATTCCATTGTGGACCAGCGCGATATCCTCGAGGCACTCGGTCTGGGGGTGAGCATTGGCGCTGGTAGGTTTGCCATGAGTGGCCCAACGAGTGTGGCCAATACCGGCAAAACCTTCGGGGACTCCCAACTGGCCCGCCGGGACCAGACCGACGACCTTCCCCACCGTCTTTCGGAAGTGGAGCTGACCCGAGCTGTCGGCGATGGCAATGCCGGCGCTGTCGTAGCCCCGGTATTCCAGCCGCTGCAGGCCCTCCAGGATGATCGGCCATGCATCCTGATTACCCAGGTATCCGACGATGCCGCACACGAAGCCTCCGAATAGACCAACTTGAAGAATAGGAACATCTCGTAGATCGCGCCAGGGGCAGGTTTCTCCCAAAGTCAGGGCCACAACCTAGCCAGCCATTTTTCCCTCAAGCCCAGGCTCAGGACCGGCGACGGTTTCCATGATCGCTTCAGCCAGGGCGTACGGGTCATGGCGCAACTTGACCCCGGCGGCCAAAATCGGCCTTGACAGGACTTGCCTTACCAGATTCTGGGTCTCGTCCAGGTCCAATTCCACCGGATACTGGCCATCGGCAGCGTAGCGCTGCAACAGCCGCTGCGGCAACGGCGAATTGTTGTATATCAGAAAGTCCAGCGGTTCAACCCGGCCGAGATAATCAATCAGCAATTTGACAAAATTCGAGGCTTTGAACCCCTTCGATTCTGCTGGTTTGGTCATCAAATTGCAAACATGGACCTTGACCGCTCCGGAGGCGTTAATCGCCTCGGCCACGTCCTCCACCAGCAGATTGGGCAAAACGCTGGTGTAGATGTCCCCCGGCCCCAGAACTATGGCGTCGGCCTGTCGTATAGCATCCAGCACCGGCGGATACACATAGGCTTTGGGGTCCAACTCAACGTAATCTATACAGACGTTCAGGTTTTCTTGACGCAAATCTATGGTAGACTCACCGGATATCTCAGTACCATCGACCAACCGGGCGACCAGGTTGGAACGGGTCAGCGTTACCGGAAGCACCTGACCCTTAATACCCAGCAATTTGGAGGCTTCTTCGACGGCGGTGACAATGTTACCGGTGACCTCGGTGAGGGCGGTAAGCAACAAATTGCCGAAGTTGTGGCCGCTCAGTCCATTTCCGGAACTGAAACGAAAGTCAAACAGGCGGCGCATCAAGTTGCCGGACTCGTCTCCGGAGGCCAGCGCCATCAAACAACGGCGAATATCGCCAGGAGGTAGATGTCCCAACTCGTTGCGCAACCTGCCCGAACTACCGCCGCTGTCGGTCATGGTCACCACAGCGGACAGGTCACAGTTCTGGGTCCTAAGCCCGGTGAGAGTGGTGTGGTTGCCATTGCCGCCGCCCACTACCACAATGCGTTTTTTGCTCATTCAGTTTGTTCGATCGTTTGGCACTATCCATTGACCATACCAATAGCAGGCATAAGCCAGTATATGGACGGCGCTGATTTAGTGTCAAGGTTAAGCTAACTGGGGTGACCGACGGTCCAACAATATTGGCCGCGGCCATAACCGGGGCCGCAACCCGCCGATGGGGCAACCCGCTGATATCAGGCCATCCGAAGGAACGGGTCAATATTAGCGTGGGTTCAGTTGCCCCGCCGGAATTTTCGGCGGGTTGAGCCGACAGACTCGAAGACGCTACAATAGTTTGATACGGGTCTGATACGAGGGAGAACCGGAGGTCTGGGACCCAATACCTGAATCCCAGAATTCACCGGACCCTATTGCCGGGCCAGCAAACTAGCCAGGAGGCTGACAGTGTCCAACAGCAAAGAAGAATGGCGCCGCAGTTGTCTGGAGCCGGCCGATGGCCGGATTCCCCAACGCCAGGAGAGCTTCCAGACCGACAGCGGCATCGAGATAGACCCGGTCTATACCGCCGAAGACCTGAGCGCCCGCAGGCTGGACTACCTCAAAGATATCGGTTTCCCGGGTGAGTATCCTTACACCCGGGGGGTGCAGCCCAACATGTACCGGGGCCGCATCTGGACCATGCGACAGTACTCCGGCTATGCCACCGCCGCCGACACCAACCAGCGATTTCGCTACCTGCTGGAACAGGGACAGACCGGGCTTTCCGTGGCCTTCGACCTCCCCACCCAGATTGGTTACGACTCGGACCACCCCCTGGCCCGGGGTGAAGTTGGCAAGGTAGGAGTGCCCATCTGCAGCCTGCCGGACATGGAAGCCCTCTTCAAGGACATCCCCCTGGACCGGGTCAGCACCTCCATGACCATCAACTCCACGGCGTCGGTGCTGCTGTGCCTGTACATCGCCGCCGCCAAACGCCAGGGAGCATCGCCGGACCAGATTAGCGGCACCTTGCAAAACGACATCCTCAAGGAATACATCGCCCGGGGCACCTACGCCTATCCGCCCCGGCCTTCCATGCGGCTGGTGGTGGACGTGTTCAAGTACTGCGCCGATCGGTTGCCCCGCTGGAACAGCATCAGCGTCAGCGGCTACCACCTGCGCGAAGCCGGGGCCACCGCGGTGCAGGAGTTGGCTTTCACCTTCGCCAACGCCATCGCCTACGTGCGGGCCGCCGTCGACGCCGGCCTGAATGTGGACGACTTCGCGCCCCGCATCTCCTTTTTCTTCGTCTCCCAGAACAACTTTCTGGAAGAAGTGGCCAAGTTCCGGGCGGCGCGGCGCATCTGGGCCAGGATCATGAAGGAGCGGTTCGGCGCGGAAGACCCCCGCTCGATGATGCTGCGGTTCCACACCCAGACCGCCGGAGTAACCCTCACCGCCCAGCAGCCCGACAACAACCTGGTCCGCAGCGCGATTCAGGCCCTGGCCGCCGTGCTGGGCGGCACTCAGTCGCTGCACGTCAACTCCCGGGACGAGGCGTTGGGCCTGCCCACCGAAGAATCGGCCCAGCTTTCCCTGCGCACCCAGCAGATTATCGCCCACGAGAGCGGCGTGGCGGACGTGGTCGACCCCCTGGGCGGGTCCTACTACGTGGAGAGCCTGACCAGTGACCTGGCAGACCGGGCCTTCGAGTACATTGACCACATCGACCGGATGGGCGGAGCGGTCCGCGCCATCGAGCAGGGATTCCAGATGCGGGAGATTGGCGAGTCGGCCTACCAACACCAGTTGCAGGTGGATTCGGGCCGGAAGGTGGTGGTGGGCGTCAACCGATACATCGCCGATACGACACCGATGGGCAACCTGCTGCAGGTTAACGCCGGGGCCGCCCAACAACAGGTGGCCCACCTGCAGCGGTTGCGCCAGGAGCGGGACGGCTCTCCGGTCCAGGCCGCCCTGTCCCGTCTGGAACAGGTTGCCCGGGGCGACCAGAACACCGTTCCCGCCATCCTGGAATGCGTGGAGAGCTACTGCACCCTGGGAGAGATTTGCCAGGTGTTCCGCAAGGTCTTTGGCGAGCAGCCGCCCGTCGGGGAGGTTTAGGAGGATGATGAATTGATTATAATTAGCACATATAAAGGCTCTAACAGGGTGCTGAAAAAAGGGAGTCCAGAGGGGCGAAGTCCCTTTGGCAGGGGTCTGGGGGTGTCCCCCAGATACAATTTCCACCCCCTTCCTGGTCAGGAAGGGGTAGGGGGATGGTCGAAAAGGGTTTTTCATCAGCCTGCTAAACTGGAAAAATATTGGTTGGAGTCCTGACGGGAATGAAAGTCACCTATGATCGGGAAACTGCTACCCTCAC